>CAZXRT010000336.1:0-3018 GCA_964642535.1 uncultured Methanospirillum sp. | reverse complement strand
GGCACGTTCATCTGTGATCAGCACAAACGATATGAGTTATTGACATGGTCCGTGACGAGGAGATCCTAGACCTGATTGAACTGCTTCTGGCGGCCGAGATATTCAACCAGAACCAGCATCTCGATATCAATGATTTAACCCCGACAGCGCGTGAAGTGTTCGGCGTTCAGAGCATGGAGGGAGAGCGGGGGCCGGTTGTGGTTTCCGAGAGTGCACTCCAGCGTGTTCTTGGCATACCGGATGCCCACCTCAGGCTTGAAAAACACCCTTTGACGGTCTACGAAGAGTTCGGACATCGTCTCAGGATCACGACTCTTCCCGCAGGATTGACCTGGTTTATCAAGCACGGGGGAGAGGAGCGAATCAAAAAGAACCCGGTGCTGGCATGGTATGGGGAACAGAACGGACTCCTCGACGGTATCTCCCATGCCACAGCACGGGACTTCAATCCCCGGTTTGAAGACAGCAGAATATCACTGGACCGGCGAATCTCACGGATGCTCGCTGATGATGAGAAACTGAGATCCGGCCTGGATCTGATCCTCATCAGTGCTCCTGAAGAGGTGGAGCAGACGATCGATGACATAATCTGCACCGGTGACCAGATGCAGCGGATTGTCAAACTCCGAATTGCGCTTGAACACCTTGACTTCCTGAAAGAACACCGGGTATATGATATCGGAAAACTCCTCTTCATCGGCCCTCCCGGTACAGGGAAGACATCCCTGGCATTTGCACTCTCCCGGGTCTTTCATATGCCGATCCTTGAAGTGAGGCTTCCCATGGTTACCTCCCAGTATCTTGGTGAGACATCGAAGAACATAGACCGCATATTTGAGGTTGCTCGCGCGCTTTCCCCCTGTATTCTCTTCATCGATGAGTTTGATTTCCTCGCAAAGAGCCGGATTGGAGATGACCACGGAGCGATGAAACGGGCAGTGAATGCCCTGCTGAAAAATATTGACCGGATTAGCCTGATCCGCAATAAAGTCCTGCTCATCGGAGCAACCAATCACCCCCAGCTCCTTGATGAAGCGGCATGGCGCCGGTTTGACGAGGTAATTCCCTTCGATCTGCCGGATGGTGCATCCCGCGAACTGATCCTTGCCCGTCTTCTTGCGGGATTTCCCTCAGGGTGTGATATTTCTTCGATTGCAAGAGATACTGACGGTTATTCAGGGGCGGATCTTAAGATGGTGGTCAGGGAAGCTATCCTGAACGCCCTGATGAACGGCCGAAGCACCCTGACGAGTGATGATTTGCATATGGGAGAGAGCCTGATCAGGTCGCGTGATGCAAGCAGAACCAAGACCTGTATCTAAAGAGGATGAATGGAGATCACCCTTCTCGGAACCGGTGATGCCGTAGGAACCCCCCATGTCGGATGCTCGTGCAGGCAGTGCCGGTATGCACAGGAGACAGGAATCGAGCGACTCAGGACATCGCTCCTGATCACTCATAACGGACACTCAATTTTAATTGATTCCTCCCCTGATCTCCGCAGACAACTGCTTCATGCCGGATCTCCAAAAATTGATGCAGTCATCTGGACCCATGGACATTATGACCATTTCATGGGGTATGGAGAATTTTACCGCGTCCAGAAAAGCCCGCCGGTGTATGCCGCTCCTCCCGTGATGGATTATTGCAGCCCGGTCTTCTCATTCCTGATTCGGGAAAAACACAGCGTCCCCGTATACATCCCATTCACGCTTTTTGGACTTGAATTCACCCTCGTTGAGGTTGTACATCCCCCGGTGTACACCTGCGGAGTCGTCTGTACCGATGGAAAAGTAAAGGTCGGGTATACATCAGACACCAACGAGCATATGCCGGTTAAGACGCTCCAGTTTCTCACCGGCCTTGATCTGCTGTTTATTGACGGATTGTTTCCTTCTTCATTCAAGAAAGTCGAGAAACATCTCAATTACGAGGAAGCCGTTGAAATGGCAGGTGAACTGAAGGCAAAAGAGTTCAGGATCGTTCACATGAGTCATTATCTCAGGTTTGATCTTCCCCACCAGGGATATGATGGTGAGCGGTTTGTCTTCTGACGATGTAATTTATGAGATCTGAAGTCCCACGAATATGGAATGAATATAACCGTTCTTGAACTGAGCGAAGATAAGGTGAAGATCTCCCTGATTGGACAGGGACATACGTTCATGAACGCCCTCATCAGTGAGATCCAGAAGGATCCGACTGTTGATGTCGCCAACTACATCATCGAATTTCAGTTCTCCGACCCGGTTCTGACCGTCACCACCCATGACAAAAAAGACCCGGTTGCACCAGTGATTGCAGCATGCACCCGCATCTCTGCAGATTGTGCCGGCCTGCTCAATGACCTCTCGCAGGTCAGATAGTAAAAAAATTTTTTTCCCTGTTTTCAGGGCTGTTCAGTGAAGATGATCGAACCTGATATCTTCGCAATACGAACTTTCAGACGCTGACCGGGTTTTGCACCTTTTACATATACGATATATTTCCCGATCTTGGCAACACCATCTCCCCTGCGGGAGGTAGACTCGATGTTCACCTCGATGATGTTCCCGGCTTCCATGCTGCTCGTGGAGCTCTCAGCCTTTCCTTTGCGTTTCCTTACCGGACGGTGACTCCCGCAGGCTTCACATTTGATCATCAGAACCCGGTCATCCTTGAACAGTTTCGTGTCAGGTTTGCCACATTCAGAACAGATGACGTAATCATCCACGTAACTCTTGATGAGCGGGCTGAAGAGGGAGTCCTCAAATTTCCCGTTGAAGATAACACGGTTTCCGTCGATCTTCCCGGCAGTTCCCAGTTCGCCAAGGAAGAATTTCATGAGATGATCCGGATCACGCCTCAGGGAGCTGACAATATCGGTAAAATTTTCAAGGATGGTCGTTTTACCCTCAATTGAAATCCGTGGCTCGGGATATGACCAGCGCTCTCCGTCCTCGGAGGGTTCGGTCACCTCCTCATATGCCTTATGTAACAGGGCCTCGTATGAATCGACCATGGTACCTATCATTTCTC
>CAZXRT010000335.1:0-3022 GCA_964642535.1 uncultured Methanospirillum sp. | reverse complement strand
GGTGAACGGAAAATCGCGATAGTGTTCGCTCATCCCGTACGGAACCGGCGGCAGGACGGCAGTATCAGGGACCCGTACAGCAACCTCCCGGGCAAGGAGGTGGGCAGTCAGGGCATCGGTGGCAAACGGGAGGTGGGGGCCGTGGCTTTCCAGCGAACCGAGAGGAAGGATTACTTTTTTAAAAGGGTGCTGATGATAATCGTCAGCGGTCAGGTGCTGTATCTCTACACGATTCTTTTCCATACCGGGTACCTGTGAACAATACGATGCCAGGCCATATAGAACGGTGATACCAAACGAACATCTCTCCTGTGAATTTTTTTTGCCATCAATCCGAACGTTCGAGGAATCAGGTTTCAGTATCAGCCCGGCAGCACCGCCTGGCAATTTCGTGCTTTCCGGACGGTACAGACAAAAGAATCCCCGGTACACGGTAATTTGCATGAAGAATCGAACAATACCCTCGATTCAGAACGTTTTTCCCCGGTCATTCTGTATATCTAACTCATGGAAGTCATCAATCTCTTCCAGCACCTGGATACCATTGGAACAGATGAAAAGACAGGAATCAAAATAGACCGGATGTGCGGAGATGAACGGTTTTCACTCTATGTCGGTGAGATCTTCCCTCATACCTGGTTAAAGCCACATTACCATCGTCAGGGGATGGAGATATACCAGATCATTGATGGGTCGGGGGTGATGAAGACCGGGACCAGAAAGGGAGACCAGGTCATCTGGGAAGAAGAATCCCCTGTCTCAAAAGGTGACTGTTTCACCATCCCTGAAGAGACTGTCCACCAGCTTGGAAATAATACAGACAAGAGGCTTATTGCCTCTTTCACCTGCTCACCATCCCATCTGGGTGATGACCGGTTCTTCATGGAAACCGTATGAAGCGATACCGGTTTAAAAAGATTGATGCTTTTGCATCAGGATCTTCTTCCGGGAATCCTGCCGGATATGTCTTTCTCGATGAACCGGCACCGGATGAAGAGATGCAGCAGATCGCCCGGGAACTGAAAGGATTCGTCTCTGAAGTCGGATTCATCAGAGAGGGAGCAGGTCCCGAGGATTATATCGTCCGGTATTTCTCATGCGAGCGGGAGGTGGATTTCTGTGGTCATGCTACTATCGCCATCCTGGATGACCTGATCAGGAATACCCCGGCGTTGCAGGATAAGAAAAGTGTCAGGATCCGGACTAATACCGGGATACTGGAGGTGGAGAACCATGTTGCTGACGAGGGACGGGTATATGTCCATGCACCCCTGCCACAATACAGAGAACCGGTCCCGCCCCTGGAACTGACTGCCTGTGCACTTGGACTTGAGATGTCAGAGATCAGCCTGGATGTCCCTCCCGGTATCGTCCACGTCGGGCAGAACATCCTTATCATCAGGCTGACCTCGCTGAACGCCTGTATCAGGTGTTCGCCGGAGTATGAGACACTTCGCGGGTTTGCCCTCTCTCATGGAGTCGAAGTCATCCATATCTCCAGTTCAGAGGTGAGCATTCCCGGCCATGCCTACCGGACCCGGGTTTTTGCACCTGCCTTCGGATATCTCGAAGATCCGGCCACCGGATCGGGAAACGCCGCATTCGGGTACCATCTGCTCCGGTCCGGACAATGGGGCGGATCAGCCATCGTACTTGAGCAGGGACCGGATCGAAACAGCCCCAATATCGTGCATATCTCCAAATCACCAGACGAAAGTGTGGTCTTCGGGGGTGCCGGTCTTGTCAGGATAGACGGATGGTACTGCCTTCATTGATCCAACCCAGCCATTATCCACTATACCTGCGAAGATCCTGATATCTGATTGGGTAGAGAAACGGAGGAGCAGAAATTCTGGGAAGAGATTTTATATTCACATCCACCCAGATACCTCATCAGCAGATGGAGACTGAATGATGAAACCGATGAATCCCGTTGTGCACTTTGAGATGCCCTATGAGCAGGGTGATCGCCTGGTACAATTTTATTCAGAAGTATTCGGGTGGAAGATGCTGCCTCTCGGAGAAGAGATGGGAGGGTATGTCATTGCACACACAACCGAGATGGATGAGGATAATATGCCCCTGCAGACCGGTGCCATCGGGGGAGGTTTTTTCCCAAAAGGGCCTGATATGCCTCAGGCTCCATCCATCGTGGTAGCTGTTGAGGATATGAACGCTGCCATGCAGCGGGTGATCGATGCAGGAGGACGTGTCCTGGGTTATCCGGTTGAGATATCCGGAATCGGGACGTATGTTGCCATCATTGATTCAGAAGGAAACCGGGTCGGAATGCTGCAGCCATTCAATGCATAAGACACGATAACAGGATACCGGGGCTGCAAAACCGTGCTTGTTCCTGGGCAATCCCGGGGGTCACCGGGTGAGAATTCATCGCCAGGCAGCCCCCCATACAGCCGGACCCTGATACCTTGGGATCTATCAAGGCTGTCGCACCGGATGCCGTCATTCATCAGACTTTTTTCACCAGGCCGGGATAGAGAGAAGACCAATAATCAGATAGAGGGAATACAGATATAGCAGGGCAGGAGAATAGAGTAATTCAGGTCACCCTGATTGAACATGTCCACTAATAACCTCTTCATCCTGGCAATCGCAGCCCTGCTGCTGATTCCGGCCCTCGCCGCAGACAATCCCACGGTTATGGTCACCGGATACCATATCAGCCCGGACGTCGTGCTCCCGTCAGACGCGATATCGATCACCGTCACCCTGACCAACACGGCAGAGCAGGCGTCCAGGACTGCTTCCACGACCACCGGTGCCGGTGCCGGAGGCTCGCTCTCTGAATCACTCACCATGCCGGTGAATGCCTTTATCGAATCAGCAACCCTGAAGACAAAGGATTTCCAGGTACTGAACGGCTGGTACGAAGATATCGGAGAGATAGGACCCGGTCAGTCAGTTAATCTCACTTTCTTTGTCACTGCTCCGCCGGCCAGCGGAGTGTACTTTCCTGAAGCCTGGATCCGGATCCGGAACTCGGGAAGCGTGAAATACCCGA
>CAZXRT010000334.1:0-3025 GCA_964642535.1 uncultured Methanospirillum sp. | reverse complement strand
ATTATTAGGTTCAAAATAGTATCGACAAACCCAAAGGATTCGATACTTCTCAGGTACTGTGTGGACACCATCCATATTTGGTTGCGTCTCAGACTATTTCTTTATAGTAAATATATGTCGTAATTACTACGGTTTTTTCAGGGAGTGGAACCACCAGCGTGCTCCCCTCTCCCCCTATGGAAAGGAATGGAAACGTGATTCTGATATGATATGTACTGCATCTGTGTCAAAGATACCACTGTTTCAGGATGATTCACTATCGCAGGATACCCTATTGCTGATGAGGATCAATACCTGGTCATATCTATGGCAGATGGTCAGACCTGTTTTCTCTTCCTGCTGATGGTCTCTGTCCTGGCTGACCGTGTGGTTCCACAGCCGGCAGTTCTCGTCGCACCATATACCTGGATGGGTTTTTTATTCATCTTGTCTGGAATCGCACTCTGTTTATGGGCCCGCTCACAATTTCTCAAAAATCGCACAACTCTCTCTCCCTATGAATCACCCACTCAGTTACTGACGTCAGGACCATTTCGTTTCAGTCGCAATCCGATATACCTGGGAATGGCTCTGATCCTGACCGGTGCATCGGTCTATATGGGATCGGTTATTCCCTTTCTTTCACCTCTCATTTTTATCGCCATTATGGAGATCAGGTTCATTCCTCGCGAGTAACAGATGCTGGAAAAAATATACGGAGAAGAATACCGGGGATATACACGAAACGTGCGAAAGTGGATATAATCCCGCGTGCACGGAAAAAACCATACAACCAGGATCCATCTTCAGACAAGATCCTGAACCGGTGATCTCCTCACACAAAAAAGAAAAGGGCAATATCACCCGCACTGGAAACTGCGGATAAGAAGGTCATAGGCATAGGCATGTTCATCCCGGGAGTATTCGTTGATAAGCACATAATAGGTAGAGCCCGGGACGGGATCTTCTATACGGTAATACCCGTTGGAGTGTGACCAGTTCACATACTGGATGGGGAGGCAGTCTTCTGCCTGCGGGTCGCAGTCCTGATAGACGATCATGTAGATCCCAAATCCGCAGGTATGAGAGAGAAGCGAACGCACCTCGCCATCCGTAAGCAGATGGTCTGCCACTTCATCTCCACAGGGCCCGAGGACGATCAGTTCAACATCACTGCGATCCCCGCCTACCAGGAACGAATACAGGTCATACGCTGCTGCAAATGGCACTCCGTTAACATACCCGGGTTCATCTGATGCCGATATCCCTTCCAGAACGCCGGAATCTTCAATAGTGCGAAACGGCTGGCAGATCTCACCGAGGAACGGACCCCCACCTTCTTCCGCTGGCGCTTCCGGTATCCCCTCTGACCCTTCAAAATCCGATGCGTTCATGAAATGAGTTGAACCTTCATCTCCGTTTGCAACCGCAGAAGCCTCCAGGAGACAGGTCCCCGACCCGGTCCTGGCGTACACAACCAGGCACCAGAGGCCCTGATCCAGAACAAGCAGATCAGAATCCATCCCTTCCGTGGAATACTCGGCCCTGCTCATAATCTCATCTTCTGACGGGCATGACCCGGATGGCCCGTCGCTTCTCATGGCATAGAGATCAAAATCCGCTCCCGGCGGAGAATGAAGCACCAGTTCTGCCCTGCCATCCACCTGGATCTCGTGCATGGCAGCAAGACCTGCAGAGAGCGGGTCTGATTTCGTCCAGTACGGCCCGGTTTCTGCTGAGACCAGTATGAAAGCCAGTATCACCACCAGGGTTGCGATCGTCCCTGTCCATCCTGTCGTCTTCATGATGCTCACATTCTCCTTCTTCCCATGATGGACCAATAGGCAGATATTGTTCTTAAGGATTCCGAAGGAAGGATCCCTTGTCACTCCCTCTGACCATTCATTCCACAGAAACCAGGTATCTCCCGGATTATGGGCCGGATTGATGAAAAAAAGAGATCTGAATGGGTAGTTTCGATTTCAGATAATTGTTATCCGGTGAGAGATCTCCCCTCTGTCTCATCACAGTTCAGGTATCTGCCGGCCCCGACGATATACCGGGCATCATCGCTCCCCGTGCAGAGTTCAACATAACTCTTCTTTTTGTACAGGCTGAGTGAGTCAGGGTTTGAATATGCGTAATCAATCCAGCCGTTTCCCTCTTCCAAGGCAAGGTTGGTCAGATCATCCCTGAACATCTTCCCTAAGGCATCGGGTTTTCCTGAATAATTCATTCCTGCGATCTGGGGATTGGCAGCGTTTGCAAGAACCGTTACATTGGTGTTAAAGACGAACACGTACAGGTCCCGGTTGACAGGATCCCTGTATGGGCTCTCCCCCGCGTTAATCCGTGCAAGCGTCCCGCTGGCATCACTTGTAAGCCCCTCAATGGTTATCCGGACAAGATCAACCAGCTGCTCATCGGTGATGTCATTGTCCAGGCATCTGACCGGGAGATATTTCAGGGAGATCTTCTCGTAATCGGTAGTTCCACTCTCTCCCCGGTTCATCTTGAGTTCTTTGAGCGTGTCATTCACCGCAAGGACGAACTCCCCGGGTGTATCCGGGTTAAATGCAAAATAATCTTCGAAAGAGCCGATCTCCTTCGTTTGTGCAAACCGGGATGGATCAGCGGCATACTTCGCTATCAGGTTCTGTCCAGGAAACTCTCCATACGCGAACGCATCAGCAGACCCCGAATCTACCAGTGATATCGCATCTTCTGCGGTCAGGACCTCGATGAGGTTCTTCTCATCTGCTCCGGCATGCAGACTCGAGGTGATGGATCGGTCATCCTTTACCACTGCTATCTTCAATACGGCGATATCACCTCTGTCCGAGAGGTTCACCTCCTCACTCGAAAACAGGAAATCCCGATCCGTAAAGAACGGCCCGGCCCATAAAAACTCATCCTCCCGTTCAGGAGTCCTGGTAATCGTAAAGAGAAGCATATCCGGGGTAGTTTTTGCCAGGCTATATGCCTCTGACCAGGGGAGCACTTCAAATGAACTCCGGTTCACATCGCTTCCGAGCCGCCCGAGGAT
>CAZXRT010000333.1:0-3065 GCA_964642535.1 uncultured Methanospirillum sp. | reverse complement strand
TTCTCGTGGTCCGGGACAGTGCTGATGTGACAGACGGGAAAGTCACGGTTATCGGGCCAGAGATCGATGTGGTAGTGAAAAAATCGGCAGCCCCCCTGGGAATTATCGTTGAAGTAGCCGGGAAAGCGATGAAAAAGGAGTTTGAACCGGTTCTTGAACGCAGGATTCATAATTTCATCAATTATGGGGAAGGTTCTTGGCATTCTGCACAACGTGACCAGATCTGGGTCAGGGTATCAGAGGATGCCGTCTCTCAGGGCCTGAAGATCGCAGACCTGGGAAAACTGCTTGCAGCCAGGTTCAGGATGGATTTCCCGACCCTGCTTGATGCCGTGCAGGTGACGATCCTGACCGATGAAGATCAGGTGATTGCCGGGATGAAGGAGGCACAACTGCGGTATGCCCAGCGGGATGAGAGGATAGCAGGGATGAAGGACGGGGATGTTGACCGGTTTTACTCATGCACCCTCTGCCAGACCTTTGCCCCGAACCATGTCTGTGTCCTCACCCCCGAAAGGCCGGCATTGTGTGGAGCTCTCACCTGGCTGGATGGAAAGACGGCATATGAGATGTCACCGGCAGGAGCAAATCAGCCGGTGGAGAAAGGAACCCTGGTTAATGAAGAGACCGGGGAGTATGAGGGGGTGAACCGGTTTGTCAGGCAGGCATCACACGGGGAGATCGAACGGTGCGTCCTGTACAGCATCATGGATGCCCCGATGACCTGTTGCGGGTGTTTTGAGGCGGTTGCGATGATCCTCCCCGAGACGAACGGGGTGATGATCGTGAGCCGTGAGTATAAAGGGGACACTCCGTCAGGCATGACCTTCTCCACCCTTGCCGGGACGATCGGAGGCGGGGCTCAGACTCCCGGGTTTATCGGGATCTCGAAAGGATACATCCTCTCAGACCGGTTTATCCAGGCGGAAGGAGGACTCTCCCGGATTGTCTGGATGCCGTCGGTGGTAAAAGAGGAACTCCATGTCAGGCTCGAAGAAAAGATGGTTGAAAAAGGTCTTTCCGGCCTGTATGAGAAGATCGCTGATGAGACGATTGCAACTGATATTGACGGTCTTGTGGAATTTCTGACCACTGTTGAACATCCCACGTTATCGATGCCCCCGCTTTTGTAGGAGGATTCATGACACTTTCATACTCACCAGGATGGACCCGCACAATCAGGGAAGTGACGATCGGCGCCACGGCTGCAGAGGGAGGAACCCGCCGGGTTTCATACCGGATTGGCGGGGAGGGCGATCTTCCCGCCGTCGGCCGGGGACGGCGTCCCCTGATTGCATTTGAGATCTGTGATGATCCGGCAATCTGGCCTGAAGTAGTGCGATCTGCCTGCACCTCTTTGATTGATAACCCGCCTGAATGGGCCCGGTATGCGGATACCACCCTTGGCGCTGATCTGATCCGGCTGAACCTCACTTCAACCCGGCGCAGGAACTTCACTGCATATGATTCGATCTCCCGGATTCTCAGCGATCTCCTTGCTGCGACCAGTCTGCCGCTCATCATAGAGGGGAGTGCAGATGCTGATCTCGATTCTGAGATCTTTAGAAGGTGCGGGGAGACCGGGGAGAAAGAACGACTTGTTCTTGGGACTGCAGAAGCTGCCCGGTACCGCAGTGTTGCCGCTGCTGCAATCGCATACGGGCATACCGTCATCGCCCAGTCCCCCATCGACGTAAACCTTGCAAAGCAGCTGAATATTCTTCTTCGGGAAGCCGGTGTTCCTGATGACCGGATCATCATCGATCCCTACACCGGTGCACTGGGATATGGGTTTGAGTACACCTATTCAACGATGGAGAGGATCCGGTTTGCTGCCCTGAAAGGAGACGGGGATCTGGCCATGCCGATGATTGCTGCCCCTTCGGATTCCCTCACCGTCAAGGAGGTGAGAGCTTCGGTGCATACTCACGAGACCGCGGTTGCCTGGGAGGTGGCAACTGCTATTGCAGCGGCCCTTGCCGGTGCGGTCATCCTGGTGGTCCGGCATCCCGGCTCTGTGCAGCCGCTCAAATCGACTCTTGAACAGCTCTGGCCTGAACAGGAGGTGGCCTGATGGCACTCAAGGCACTTGATATCTATAAACTCCTTCCCAAAAAGAACTGCAAGGAGTGCGGGGATCCGACCTGTCTCACCTTTGCCATGAAACTGGCACAGGGGAAGGCAGAACCGGATCTCTGCCCGTACCTCTCTGATGAGGCGAAATCGATTCTGGGAGCGTCCACCCGCCCGCCGATTCGCAAGGTGACGATCGGAATGGGAACTCTCTCCGTGACGGTCGGTGAGGAGTTCGTCTTTTACCGGCATGATAAGACCTTCTATCACCAGCCAGGAATCATGTACGCGGTTTCTGACACTGCCGGTGATGAAGAGATCCAGGCTGCTCTCAGACAGGTGCAAGCCTGCCACCTGACCAGGATCGGGATTGATCTCTTTCTGAACGGTCTTGCCATCATTGCAGATTCCGGCTCTCCGGAGCGTTTTGCAGAAGCGATAACGGTTGCAACAACAGGGGGTGCGGATCTTCCCCTGGTTCTGATGGCCGGCGACCCGTCGGTGATGAAGGCCGGTCTTGCGGTCTGCGGGAACTACCGGCCGCTCATCCATGCAGCCGGTGATCTGCACCTGGAGGCATTCTGTGCACTGGCAAAGCAGTATGGAGCTCCCCTGGCAGTAGCAGGGCAGAACCCTGAAGATCTTGACACTCTTGCACAGCGGTGCACCGCTGCAGGAATTTCTGATCTCATCCTCTCCCTCTCCGGTGATGAAGGCTCGTTTGTGAGGAACTCAACCCTCATCCGCCAGCTGGCACTTGCCAGATCAGCGCCCGGTCTTGGATATCCGGTCCTGTATGATGCCCGCCAGTCAGGACTTCCCGGGGTTATCTGCGGAATTGCAAAGTTCGCATCCATCATCGTGACCTCCCCGCTCTCACGGCCGGATATGCACGCAGCCCTGATCATGCGGCAGAATATCTACACCGATCCCCAGAAACCGATCCAGATGACTCCGGGTCTGTACCGGGTAGGAACCCCGTCCCGGAGCGA
>CAZXRT010000332.1:0-3078 GCA_964642535.1 uncultured Methanospirillum sp. | reverse complement strand
TCCCGGTTTGAACAGCTCTCCGGATATTCCCGGGAGGAGATCGAAGGAAAAATGAGCTGGACCCGGTTTACTGCAGTTGAAGACCTGGAACGGATGAAATCCCAGCATACACTCCGTAGAGAGAGGAGGGAGGCTGCCCTGAACTCGTATGAGTTCAGATTCATCAGCAGGTATGGTGAACTTCACCACATCATGCTCTCCATCGACCTGATTCCGGGGACCACACGAAGTGTTGCATCTCTCCTGGATATCACGGAACGAAAGCGGATAGAAGAGAGCCTGACCCAGATACACACCCGGCTGAATCTGATGAACAGTATCACCCGGCATGATATCAGGAATAAGACCTCGATCATCAACGGGTATCTGACCCTGATAGAAGAGAGCGGAACGGGATCTGACATCGATACACTGGTCGGTCCCATCCGCTCCGCGATTGCTGCGATTACCAGCCAGCTTGAATTTTCAAAGATTTATCAGGATATCGGTTCAAAAAGACCAGAATGGATCAGAGTCAGAGAGATTCTCGGAAGTCTGGAGGTGCCCGCACCGGTTATTCTGACCTGGGAGATTCCGGATCTCGAATTGTATGCAGACCCGATGATCGAGAAAGTATTTGAAAACCTGCTTGATAACTCTCTCCGGCACGGAGAGAGGGTTCACACGATCCGTGTGTCTGCAAGGGACCGTGACGATGGTATGGTTCTCATCTGGCAGGATGATGGAGTAGGAATCCCGGACGAAGAGAAGAGTGATATTTTTGAACGGGGTTTTGGAAAAAATACGGGCCTTGGACTGTATCTGATCAGCAACATCCTGGCTATCACCGGTCTATCCATATCTGAAACCGGTGAATATGGGAAAGGTGCTCGTTTTGAGATATCCTGCTATCTTGGTTCATATCGGTTGCACCGCGACTGACCGGGATTTTCCGGTTCGATATGATATGATATGATATGATTCATCCGGGTTTTCCTGGAGTTTCATCCAGACTCCCGGATCGGTATCCCCTGAGATCCACAGTCACATAGTGGTATCCTATCAAACGAAGGTGTCGGTCGATCTCCTGGTAATGATCTATGATTCCTGGAATCTCATCAGGAAGCAGTTCAATCCGGGCGATGGTATCATGATGTCTGACCCTGACCTGTGTAAACCCCAGATCCTGAAGATACTCTTCCGCCTCCTCAACCATCCGGAGGTTGGTTGTGGTGATGGGAATGCCGTATGGAATCCGGGAATAGAGGCATGCAGAGGAGGGTTTACTCCAGAATGAAAGGTTTTTCATCCTGGCAATCTCCCGGATATCGGTTTTCGTGATACCGGCCATGATGAAGGGATGGATCACTCCACAGGAGGTTGAGGCTTCTATCCCGGGCCGGTATTCATCAAGGTCAGAAACATTGGATCCATCCGCAATTGTCAAAAGTCCGGATTTTTCTGCTGCATCCCTGATAATCTCGCATATCCCTTTTTTACACAGCCTGCACCGATCCCGGGAATTCTCCGCTCTGTTCTGTTCACTGAGGGGTTCAGAAGAGACGATCGTGAGTGGAAGGGCATATGCCTCAGCGATGGCGACTGCATCTCTCCGGCTCCTCTCACCAAGTCCCGGGCTGTCAACCAGGACACACTGCATCCTCTCCGGACCAAGAGTATCATGGACGAGGATAGCGAGAAGTGCACTGTCCACCCCCCCGGAGTATGAGATAAGGATGGAAGGCTGCCGGGAGATGATCCCTCGCAGAGTGTTGATCTTATCGTTCAAATCCATAGGTTTTCTCGCTTTTTTCTTTGGTATCGGACAGGGATGCACTGCCGGGGTTCCTGAACCCTGATGAGATCTGCCCGGGTTTTTCGAACGGACCGGGTATAATGTCTATGGGTGGAAATAAAAGGAGTCGGGTTCAATCAGAGATTTTTCTCATAACCCGGTGATCCCGGGTGCCAGGAGTGAGTGTGTGTACATCCATGATGGAGGGATGAACGGATGCAGGTAATATATTCCTGCACCTCAGAACTGAAAGGGAATACTGGTGATCAGATCACCGGGGAGTTACATGTATACCCTTCAGGAGCAACCAATTGTTCTTTCGCAGGTTTTAATCGGAGCAGGACCTGAAACCGGGGCAACCCTGATTTTTGCAGGAACCGTGCGGGATGACGGCATGGATGTGCTTGAGCTGGAAACTGACCGTGAAGAGGCCGAAAAAGAGATCGGCAGGATCGTCAGGGAAGCTGAAGATAGATGGAATCTGACCCGTGTCCAGGTGATTCACCGGTACGGGGCGATGAAAGTTGGAGAAGTGATCGTCCTTATCACGGTCTGCTCAGGTCATCGGGAAGAGGCATATGATGCATCACGATACCTGATTGATGAACTCAAACACCGGGTTCCATTATGGAAAAAAGAGATCTCCGGCGGAAAGGTGAGCTGGGTTCCCGGTGCCGGGGAATAATCCGTTCTCCTGTTTTCTAAAACCCTGGAGATTCATGAAGATTGTCCGGACAAAGGTATCCTCCCGATGCAAGGATGGATCCATCATATCTGAATATTTCTTTGACCAGGAGATACCCGACTCTTTTATTGCATATCTGAAAGATGCAGGATCACTGACTCACAAGGATCTCTGTGGAATGACCCTCTTTACCTTCGAAGCAGAAGGTCTGTTCAGCATGAAAGGGATGACCGGCGATACGCTGGTATATCTGACGTATGCCAGAGACAATGCAGAGAAGGCTGATCAGTTTCTTCGCGAACTGCTCCGGCAGTTCTCGTGAAGAGTTGTTGTCTGCGACCTATCCTGGCAGCCTGACAAAAAAAGAAAGCCGGATTATACCAGCTTGTTGATTGGGTGGTTTTCTGCCTTAACATCGCCACCGAGCTCACGGAGTGTCTCGGCAAGGACGATATCAGTGAATGCCATTGCGGTTGCAGTTGCTTCACAGTTCTCGATCGGACCGAACATAATAAGGTCTGCACCGAGGGTACCGGCCATAATGTTGCATCCGATATCAGCAGATGACCAGGCAGCCTGACGGATACCCTCAACACCGCCGAAGTGGTGGTGTCCCATC
>CAZXRT010000331.1:1350-3090 GCA_964642535.1 uncultured Methanospirillum sp. | reverse complement strand
AGGAACCTATTCGTCCGAAACTGCTCGGCAGTTTGAAGATATTTTTCTTTTCATGGTCTGCAATCCCAGGTCCGTTATCTTCCATCACGATCACCAGGCCTTCATCGGTGACCTGGTAGGAAAACCGGATCATCACGCCTTCTCCCCCATAGACAAGGCTGTTTGTCACCATCTCAAGGATAACCTGTTCAAACATCCGGTCAGCATACACAAACAATCCTGAGAGGAACCGGTGGGGATCCACTTTTCCTGCGATCTCTGCCCGGGCAAGGATCTTGTAGATCACCGCATCGACATCGATGAAGCCGGGAGGATTCAGGCCGATCCCCTGGTAATCACGGGTGAGATCAATAAGGCGGCGGACGCGGGTGACGATATCCTGTTCCTTTGAGATCAACCGCCTGATATCCTCATCCTCCGACATCTCAGTGAGGATATCGAGGTATCCGATCATCCCGGTGATCTGGTTCATCATGTCATGCCTGATGATCCCGTTTAAAAGGTTCAGTTTCGCGTTTGCTCCCCGGGCAGCCTGCTCTGCCCTGACAATGGCATCCATCTCCCGGGTGGATGCCATCATCACGCTGAATGAACCGGATGACAGGAAGATGGAGGAGAATACCGACTCCACCCACCGGTATTCACCCTGCCGGTGTTTGATCCGGTACCTGACCCGCACCACCCCCGGTCCGGTGATGAGAGGCTTATACAGGGACTCCACCCGGGAACGGTCGTCAGGATGAATATGGAGAAGGAGAGACATACCGCTCAGTTCTGAGGGGCGGTACCCCAGCAGCGAATAGGAAGACGGGGTTGCAGAACTGAAAACCATCGAGTCATCGTGCCGGGAGAGCATGTCAGGAGTGTCTCCGGCAGTCTGATGCAGGGGATCAGCTGGTGCTTCGGTCAGGCGGGTGGTTTTACAGGAGACCACGTCTCCCCAGACCACCGATACCGAACTGTCAGATAACCGGCTGATAGTAACCCTGATCTCATGTTCTACCGATCCTCCGGAGATATGAGTGGAGATACTGTCCCCCGGCCGGACGATACCCCGGGCATGCTCACGGATCCCGTCTGCAATCGATATCGGCAGATAGACATCAATCGGCTCTCCTGATGGCAGATCTGTCCCGAAAATGGAAGGAATCTGTTCGATGATGCGAAGATCCCCATCCGGGTCCTGGGAGAAGAGAGAGAGTGACCCGGGTGGGGGGATGTCGCGGGGATGCCATCCGATCAATCCACGCGATTGGGTATTCATACCGTCACCAGATCCATCCAGGCAGATGGTCGTTGTTAAACTCCGTTTTCCCTCATCCTATATGTCAGTTTTCAATTGTCCTGACGTTAATAGAACTCCTGCACTGCATACCAGTATTCACCGTTCCAGCTCAATCCCACCCCAATCCTGTCTGAAAGGGGATCAAGGATATTTGTCCGGTGGCCGGGACTGTTCATCCATCCGTCCATGATGGCACGGGCAATAGACTCCGGATCAGTGGGGTTTACGTATCCGTAACGAACCACGTTCCCGGTTCCCATGTAGGCAATGTTCTCAGACACCCCGATCCGCTGACCCCCTTCGATCTCCTTTATCGTCTGATACCCGGCTGCCTCTGCCCGGTATGACTGATCATGTCCGTCAGGATCAGTATGACTGAAGAACTTCTGTTCTACCATCCGGTCGGCATATGCCCTGGCAATATCAGCGAGATCCTCATCCCACTCAAGGGGAGG
>CAZXRT010000331.1:0-1250 GCA_964642535.1 uncultured Methanospirillum sp. | reverse complement strand
ACCGGATCACCGGTGGTCACCTGGATAAAGGTATCATTCTGGTCAAGGTGTTCATCAGGAGAGAGATAAAACCCGACTGAAATCAGTCCCGACGTTGCATTCCCATGGTTTTCCACCGATACATCGATGGCATACGGATACCCGGGACTGCCGGTGAGAGGCGCTGATATCTGGCTGACAACCATGTCAGACCAGGGTGAGATCAATCCCAGTCCCGGAGCAGGCAGGATGGCTGCCCCCAGGAAAAGGAGAAGGAGAAGACTGCGACAATTCATTCCATACAGGTTGCCGCCGGGTATTTAGATGGTTTCCCCCCGGATAAAAAGAAAGGATTTATTTCTTCGGCTTTTTGGGCTCTTCAGGTTCCAGGTCCATGAACTCGATATCACCAAACTCATCGTCACCGGAGAGATCACTATCCAGGATATCAGGTTCGAGGTCGCCCTCCAGGTCAGGAAGACCGTCATCAGACAGACCCCCGGATGAATCAGGCAGGGAGGGGCCCTCATCATCGATGGTGAGGATATCATCACCGGAGAGATCCATCATGGAGTCGTCCTGCATCAGGTCAGACTCTCCCATGTCAGGCTCAAGATCGCCGTCAAATCCGGGAAGCCCGCCATCAGGCAGTTCTTCCGGAGGAGCCGGGAGGGATTGATCTCCGGTCACTTCATCGATATTGTCTGAAAAACCGGCAGGCTCTTCTGCAAAGTCGGAGCCCATATCATCGCTTCCTCCAAACCCGAGATCATCAAGATCATCTTCAAGACCCGGAAGGCTTCCCATTCCTGCGGATGAATCATCATCCACCGACCCGAAATCATCGGGAAGCGGAATGTCACCGAGATCATCCCCTCCGGCAACCTCAGCCGGGGCCATTGCCGCGGCAGCAGGAGAAGCCGCTCCAGGAGGAGCCGAAGTCAGGCCGCCTGCCTGTGAGACCCCGGTTTTTGACGGACGAAGGGGAACAGGTGTGGGAAGACCGTCTTCGCGTCTTCGCTCTGCAACATAGGAAGCGATCCGCTCCCTGACAGGAAGGTTTGAACGCGGTGATCTGAACGGAGTCGGAGGAATGCCTGCAGCCGATCCTGTCCCTGCCTTCTTTGTCTTTGACTCCTGCATCTTTTCCCGGGCAAAGGGAACGATAAAAGTCAGAATAACATAAGTTGCGGCTGCAACCCAGACGGCAAAATACGCTGCAACAAAAATCCCTTTCAGATCAAAGCCGGACCCCGGGGTCAGGAAGCTGA
>CAZXRT010000330.1:2235-3090 GCA_964642535.1 uncultured Methanospirillum sp. | reverse complement strand
TAAAAAGGGAAGAGAGAAGATTGCCATGACCGGATACATAATATTGGACTCTTCAATCCACTGGGGAACCCCGCTGAAAAGGACAAGAACAATTGATATCCATGCACAAATCGCGGTATATCTGCGGTGTATCCCGGGAATCAGTGAAAGAAGAAAGAATACGCAGGAAAGAGGAACAAGTATCTCAAGCATAACTCTGTCATTATGCGTCTTTTCCGTACATATGTTTTAGGCATACAAAAAAGAATAATCACTGCCCTGATATCGACGGTTCATCACCATCTCCGTGCACTCCCCCTAATAAACTAAAATACTTTCCGGCTAAACAGAATATTGATGTTTTGTCAGAAGTGCGGAAGACTGCTGAAAAACCAGGGAGGGGTTTTTGTCTGTGCCGGTTGTGGCTGGACAAAAGAAGATGCTCCCAGCAGCATGATGAAAAAAGTCGATAAAAGGAAAGAAAAGGAGATTGTCATCGTTGATGATACTGATAAAATCCGTACTCTCCCGACTACAACCATTCGATGTCCGGAGTGCGGCAATAATGAAGCCGAGTGGTGGCTTCGTCAGCTGCGGTCCGCTGATGAAAGTGAAGTGAGATTCTTCCGCTGCACAAAATGTGAAAAGACGTGGAGAGAATACGACTAAGTATCAATCCCGCCTTTTTCAGATATTAATTTTATAATAATCATATGAGGATACTGACCTTTTCAGTATCCTTCCCGTTCAGGAAATGATTCCCTGAACCTGCCAATTCTAGAAAACCAGAAATCCAGTTGTCACCAGATAATCTGTTCTTCTGATAATCATGAGAGTTGCCCAGGCCTTATGGGCCTTAGGGAAAGAGAGAGAAAG
>CAZXRT010000330.1:0-2225 GCA_964642535.1 uncultured Methanospirillum sp. | reverse complement strand
GGATACTGACCTCTTCAGTATCCTCCCCGTTCAGGAAATAATTCCCTGAACCTGTCAATTCTGGAAAACCAGGAAAATCCGGTTGTCACCCAGGAAATCTGTTCGTCTGAAAATACTGAGAGTTGCCCGAGCCCTATAGTTGTCAGGGAAAGAGAGATCCATAGAAACTATTCAGTTCACCAGTCAGGTGTGAGCAGTCTATTTGCATTCATCCATACTATACTACAGGGATGAAAACCCCGTTTCATATCATGATCATCCCTACTCTGGGCTGTCCCTCCAGCTGTAAATATTGCTGGAGCTCAGAGGAGGGTTCACCGGTCATGAGCCTTGAAACAGTAAAAGCGGCTGTTTCATGGTTATCAGGTATCAGGAATGATCGTGTCACCATAACATTTCATGGAGGTGAACCGCTATTGGCAGGGGCGGACTTCTACCGTGCCGCGCTCCCCCTTCTCGCAGAAGGATTAAAAAATAACCAGCCATCATTCGCCATTCAGACGAATTTGTGGCGGATGACTGATGAAATCGCAGAAATATTTGCACAATACCAGATTCCGGTAGGGTCAAGTATTGACGGTCCGCAGGAGATCACCGATCGTCAGCGTGGAGACGGCTATTTCCAAAAGACCATGGAGGGGTATGAGATTGCAAGAAAACATGGTCTTGATGTGAGGTTTATCTGTACATTTACACGACAATCTGTGCAGCATACGGAGGAGATACTCAGTTTTTTCTCCGAAAGAGGGTTTACTCTCAAATTACATCCTGCTCTTCCATCGTTGAGGAGTGACAATCCGAATGAATGGGCCCTTCCTCCGGAAGAATACGGAAATCTCCTGGTCTCCCTTCTGGACTATTCCATAAATCATCCCCAGGATATAGAGATTATGAATATCCAGGATCTCTGCCGCTGTGTTTTTACCAGGAGGGGATCGGTCTGTACATTCGCCGACTGTGTGGGAAATACATACGCAATCGGACCGGAGGGGAGTATCTACCCATGTTACCGGTTTGTCGGGATGGATGACTGGTCCTTAGGTTCAGTATATGATGCTCCTGGTATCGAGGAACTGACACAGTCAGATGCCGGGAAAAAAATGCAGCAGTTCAGTGAGATAGTCAATTCATCCTGCCATTCATGCAGACATATCCGGTATTGCCGGGGAGGATGCCCGTACAATGCGATTGCACCTGAGGGAGGGATCCTGAAAGGTGTTGATCCTCATTGTGCTGCCTATAAACAAATATTTGATGAAATATCCAATCGAATGGACACGGAAATGTTTCAATCTCCCTCAGCTGGAATGCCACCGTTTTTTGGAAATCCACAGGCACAAAAAACCGGCATCATGGCTCTGATCCATCGGATTGTCATGAAACCGTAACTCAGGGAAGTGATCCATTTCCCTATATCAGGTATAATTTCAGTGAAGACCATCTCCTGCACTTTTCCTCAAACCGGATTGCATGAGCCGGACTTGAGGAAGGAAGATATATAATATCCGGTTTCTGTCTCTCTCTGCAGTATGTTCGCACTGATTCTGATAACCCCCGTTCAGCCAATCTGCCATTACATGCGATGCAGCGGATGTGGGGATATTGAATAAGGAGATCTTCAACAGGATTGCGGACATAATCACGAATTGTTGCATCAGAACTTCCCTTTCGGAAACAACTACCAAATACATCCCATAATCCCACGTTTTTTTCCAGTAATACACGGATACGATCTTGATAGTCCATGTGTACCGGGATATTCAGGACACTTTCCATGATCTTCCAGAAATCGTTGCGGGGATTTGCATAGTACTCTTTGTTCCTCAGTGAGATCAGCGAAGGAAAACTGCCCACAATCAGGATACGGCAACCTGGATGGATAGCAGGAGGAAGACCCCTGCACTGATCTGAATGAGCCTGACAGCAGGACTCTTCCATGGAAACAGTCAGAGTGCAGATTCGTATATAGTCATAATATCGTTCACACAAGGGGCCCGGGGATTTGTTACCATGCAGGCATCTTTCATAGCTTTCTCTGTGAGCTGGAATAGATGCTCCTTGGTCACACCGATATCAGAAAGGCATCCCGAAAACCCGATTGAACGGTAAAAACCGGTTAGGCTTTGTAATAATATATCTTTTCGTTCAGGCATGGTTTTTCCGGCGAGATCATTTCCAAACAACGAACAGATTGTATCATACCGGTCAGAAGATCCGGTGTAATT
>CAZXRT010000329.1:0-3092 GCA_964642535.1 uncultured Methanospirillum sp. | reverse complement strand
CCAGGACGAGGATTCATCAGAAGGACTCAAATCAACGGTATATGTCCCATTGAAATACCTGCCGTCTTCAGACAAGGTAAATGTGAAATCTCCTGTTTCAATCCAGGATATCGTTGCAGTTTTTCCGTCTTCAGATACTGTCCCTTCATACAGGCCGTCTTCATCCTCGACATCAGGCAGAGGGTGATTCTCTCCGGTGATAGACATTCCATCCTGTGTGAGATTGTACGTTTTGTAATCGCTCGCCCACTCACCGGCCCAGATATGTTCTGAATCTTCAATTTCTCCGGATCTGGTTGCGTTGTACTCATATGCAACGGTTGGCGGGAGTCCTTCGATCTGAGTCGTTATGCCGATACCGGAAAATGACATCTGGTCTTCAGAGAGTGTCAGGGTCGTATTCCCCGTCTCGGCCCATCTTCCGGAAAAGACCTTTCCGTCATCTGATACTGTTCCCTCAAGTCTGCCGGGGTCCTGAGCTTTTGGATCAACAGGCTGGTATATCGCAGTAATTCCGTCTTCATCCTGCTGGATATACATCATATAATATTCATCAACCCATGTACCGTTCCAGGGGTTCTCCTCTATCATTCCCTCGGTTTCAGCTGCAGTTCCCGGCTGAATTATGAGCAGGACCGCAAGAATCACAACTCCGCTAATCAGAATCTTTTTCATAGATACACACCCTTGAGCATCCAATATCCATTGTATCAGCAGGTAAAGATTGTGAAATAATCGAAATATATTTTTGATATGATATAATTCAAAATCCCCGAATTCCCTTATGAATTCCTTCTGTGGGTTCTTCCTCTGAACGGTCTCGATATATGAGTCCCGGATTTTTATAACCGGCAATTCAGGTCTTTGTCCGGTTCAGGTGACTTTAAGATACCCGGACGCCATGATACTGCTATGGCTGACCTGCCCCCCACATCCGGACCTGCAAATCCGAGACAGGTTATTGCAGCGTACCTGGTGCTTACCTTTGGATTATCATCAGTATTCTGGTATATTCTGATCGCAAAACCATCATTTGCGATTGAGACCGGCATCATCCGGCAGTCCGGGTTTCTTCTGATGTGGTGCCCGGCAATTGCTGCAATCATCACCCGCCTGTGGTTCCAGCATAATCTTTCTGGTTTCGGATGGAAACCCGGGCAGCTTCGCTGGTGGCTCGTTGCAATCATCATCCCGATCATGGTCGGAGCCGTCATGTTTGGAGCAGCATGGGTATCAGGCGTAGCCCCGTTTCTTCCGGATTCAGCAGCAGCCCTTATCGCGGTACCGGCCATGCAGGTGATCCTGATTATGATCTGCAGCAATGTCATATCAGCGACCGGTGAAGAACTCGGGTGGCGGGGGCTTCTGGTCCCTGAGCTCGGCAGGATCACGGGTTTCACACAGATCGCCCTGATATCAGCTTTCATCTGGGGATGCTGGCATCTCCCGATCATGGTGCTTGGGTCATATCACGGGTCAGGACCCCTGTGGTATTCAGTCCTGATGTTTTTCCTATCCCTTTTTGGTGGTTCCACGATATTTGCCTGGATACGGCTCCGCTCAGGCAGTGTCTGGCCGGCTGCCCTCCTCCACGGGTTCTGGAACTATTTCATTCAGCAGTTCTATCCGGCGATGACGGCGACTACAGAGGCTGGAGGAGCGATGATCGGTGAATTTGGATGGTTTACCGTTCTGCTCAGTATGATTCTCGGCCTGGTGTTCTGGCACCTGCGATACCAGCTTCCACGGATTCCAAATCCCGCAGGAGGGCTGTAACCTGCCGATATCGGCAGTCATAAATCAGCCTTATTCAAACACTCATTATGCTGCGTTGGTATCGGACCGGAATTGTACTATCACTGTTTCTTCTTCTGTTTGCCGGATTGACTGGTTCAGCTGAAGAATCACCCCCCCGCCTGACCGATCTGACCTGGCTTACTGAAGAGTATCCCCCATACAATTTCATGGATAACGGGACACCGTCAGGCCTGATGGTGGAGATGGTCACCGCTATCGCAGGAAAGGCAGGCGAGGACCTCCCCCGTGAATCTCTCACGTTCCTTCCCTGGAGTGAAGCATACCAGAATGCCGTGCATACCCCGGGAACGGTGATTTTCTCCATCGCAAAGACCCCGGACCGGGAGGATCTCTTCTCCTGGATCGGGCCTGTGGTTACCGCTGACATTACCCTGTACTCTTCCCGGTCCGAAAATATCAGTATCCACGACCCGGCAGATCTGGCAGGGTATACCATCGGGGCGGTTGCTGACGATGTGGCTATCGACTCCCTGGCCCGCTCAGGTGTTGACAGGACGGCCATCATTACCGGCCCTGATCCATACACCCTCATTTCCTGCCTGGATAACGGGACGATCGATCTCTTTGCATACGGAGACATTGCTGCAGAATATCATATAAAAAACGCCACCGGAAAATCCGGGTATTTCAGGGTTTCAGGCCGGATCGATACGGTTCCGGTATATATCGGAGTGAATAAAGAGACCTCTCCGGTTCTTGTGGAGAAAATTCGTGACGGATTTGAAGAGCTGAAAAAACCGCGGACCGATGGGGAGATGAGTGAGTATGATCAGATCCTCTCCTCCTGGCTCGCCGGTGCAGCACTCCAGAACATGCACTACTTCACCGAGGGATATTATCCGTATACATTTCAGGAAGAGGGAATCCCGAAAGGGATCTCTGTTGATATTCTGAAGTATATCTTTTCCCGGTATGGTATCGATGTTCCAGACGATCACTTTGTCTTCGGGGTCTGGGAAGATGTATACAATACTACCCTGACAAGGAACGGGACGGCTCTGTCTATCCTTGCCCGGTCACCGGAACGGGAGAACCTGTTCAGATGGGCGGGACCGATTGACCGGACACCGGTGGTGATATTCTCCCTGCAGGACCGGGCAGAAACTTTGCGAAACACCAGTCCGTCAGCAATGAAGATCGGAACCATCACCGCTGATATCGCTGATTCTGCTCTCATTGAAGCAGGAGGGAAGGATATCGTCTACTCAGACGAACCGGCTGATCTGATCCGGATGCTTGAAAAGGGAGAGATTGACGGGTGGGCGTATGCATTA
>CAZXRT010000328.1:0-3110 GCA_964642535.1 uncultured Methanospirillum sp. | reverse complement strand
TCAGGCAGGATGTGAACGTCTCAATTCGGGAAGGAGGCCGTGTTGAGATCAAGGGAGTGCAGGAACTCGATCTTCTCGCCGAAGTCGTCCGGCGCGAGGCGCTCAGGCAGGTCAGGCTCCTTGATATCAGGGATGAACTGACTAACAGGGGAGCCTCTGTCTCGGATGAGACGGTTGAGGTCACCCACCTCTTCAAAGAGAGCGGGAGCAAGATCCTCAAAAAAGCCCCGATGATCCTGGCGGTACGGCTGAACGGATTTGCCGGCCTCGTCGGAAAGGAGATCCAGCCAGGTCGAAGACTTGGCAGCGAAATGTCTGATTACGCGAAGAAATGCGGAGTTGGCGGGCTGTTTCATACCGACGAACTCCCTGCGTACGGAGTTACGGCAGAGGAGGTTGCAGCCCTGAAGACTGCGCTTGCTGCCGGTGAGAATGACTGTGTCATCATCGTTGCAGACACCCCTGACCGGTGCCGCTGTGCGATGAAGCAGATCATCCGCCGTGCGCGCATGGCTTTCGGAGAGATCCCGAAAGAGACACGGAAGATGCTCGAAGACGGATCGACAGCCTATATGCGGCCGCTCCCGGGTGCTGCACGGATGTATCCGGAGACAGATGTGCTCCCGGTCCGGGTGACAGCAGACCATGTTGAATCCCTCCCTCTTCCCGAACTGCTCACCGTCAAGATTGAGCGATTCATGAATGAATACGGTCTTGCACGCGAGGTGGCCCGGCAGCTCGCCTACTCGGATCGATCCAGGGCATTTGAGGAGGCCGTGTCTGCCGGGATAAAACCCGGGATCGCTGAGCGGGCATTCAACTCAACCCTGCGGGAGTTGAGCCGTGACGGTGTTGCGGTGGATCGGATCGGGAATGAATCCATCAGGGAGATGCTTGAGGCCATGCAGGCAGGAAAAGCCGCGAAGGAAGCCGTTCCTGATATCCTCACCGCACTCGCAAACGGGACAGGCCTTGTGCAGGCCCTGGAAACACTGGCGCCGGCTGTCTCTTCTGCAGATCTTGATTCCCTGGTCGCATCCATCGTGAATGACCGGATGGAATTTGTAAGAGAGCGGGGGATGGCAGCGGCAGGACCCCTGATGGGAGTTGTCATGAAAGAAGTCCGTGGCTCGGTTGACGGGAAAATGGTCAGCCAGGCTTTGCAGACGGCTATCAAAAAGGCACTCGGTGAATAAACCGGAATCGTTACCAATGATGAAGAACCTTTAATTGTTGAGAACTGGCAATAGTATAGGCATTTCCCAGGTGATCTGAATGGGCAAGACAGGTACAACAGAATGGAACCAGGTAAAAGGGAGCAAGGGTCAGATCAGGCTCGTTCCCCGAAAAGAAGCAGCGAATAAGAAACCCGGGCCAAACCAGCGGTTCAAGGCACAGTCAACCCTCAAAAAACTCGAGAGAAACGCGAACCGTGGCCGTGGAAGGGACGGACGACCTGCTCCGGGACGTGCTCCGCCACGCGGCCGGGGTGGCAGAGGGGGACGCGGCGCACCAGGCCAGCCACAGGATCTCAGGACCATGGCAGCCCGCCGCCGGATCTCACGCCCCAAGGTTGCCATGCTCGGACCGAAGACCCGTTCGAAATAATCTGAATATCTAAAGCCCCTTTTTTGACGAACCGGCAGGCTACATTTACTCTGCAGGAGAGTACGTACTATGGATAAAAAACTCGCAGTCTCTGCATTCCAGTATGGCGAGCGGTCAAAATCAGAACTGATGATCGCTTCCCAGCTGGTGACGGTTCTGTCAGGACTGAAGGATGCCGAGCGGGCAGGAGGAAAAAAGATCGTTCTTCAGGCGATGGAATCCGTCAGGATGGAACTGCAGTTTGCCCTCCGTTCCAGCGGCCAGCAAGAGTTCCAGCGTGCCATCGATGCCCTGAACCTGTCCATCAGTCTTGTTGAATCCGGTGACTGTGACGGGGCAGTCCGGCAGATCGGAACTGCCATGACTGCTGCAACGACTGTTGCGCAGCATGCCTGGCAGGAACTTGAAAAACATGAATTTATCTGAACTTGCAAGGTTCCTGTCCGGACGATCCTCGGTTCGAAGATACCAGGACCGGGAGATTGAACCCGAGATCCTTGAGCAGGTGGTGAGCCTTGCTGCTACGGCACCATCGGCAGGCAACGTTGAGTCATGGGACGTGGTGGTCGTCACCGACCCGTCAGTCAGGGAATCGCTGG
Organism: uncultured Methanospirillum sp.; assembly: GCA_964642535.1. Classification (GTDB taxonomy): domain Archaea; phylum Halobacteriota; class Methanomicrobia; order Methanomicrobiales; family Methanospirillaceae; genus Methanospirillum. The sequence goes on along the minus strand of CAZXRT010000328.1, from coordinate 903 downwards.
CTGATTCGGCACTCAGCCAGGAGCATGTCGGCCATGCACCGGTTGCGCTGGTTGTCTGTGCAAATTATGTGAGATCCATGGCCCGGTACAGCGAACGCGGGATCCTCTATGCGCTGGAGGATGCCACCATCGCGGCAACGTACCTGATGCTCGCTGCTCATGCAGCCGGTCTTTCCACCTGCTGGACCGGTGGCTTTGATGATGACATGGTCAGGGACATCCTCGGACTTCCCACCCATATCAGGCCTGTTACAATCCTTACCGTTGGGTATGGTGCGGAAGCGGCAATCTCTCCTCAGCGCAGGGATGTACATGAACACATCCACCAGGATGGATGGTAGGCAGGTACCATCCGCCATTCATACGATAACATGACAGATTATCTGGTTGTGCTGGAATCAGCATGGGTCATCAAGGACGTCAGGTCGGTTGATGACGCGATCGGGATCGCGATCAGTGAGGCAGGAAAGAGACTCAATCCCAGCGCCAAGTTCGTGGAGGTGGAAGCAGGAGTGATCGCATGCCCGTCATGTGAAGAAGAACTCCCCTGTGCCCTCCTCATTGCACGGACTGCCCTTGTCGGAATGCGAATGGAGATGAAGGTGTTCAAGGCTGATTCTGCCGAACATGCCGGAAGGATCGCAAAATCGGTTATTGGAAAGGCCCTGCGTGATGTCCCTCTTGAGATCGTTGAGGTAGAAGAGGTATGATCGAGGTTGTCGGCCATACCGCAATCGACCACATCTGCACAGTATCCCATCTCCCAGGCCCGAACAGTTCCTCATCTATCCTTGAGCGGAAGATTTTCTATGGTGGGGGAGCGGCTAACATCGCTGCCGGAATCGCATCCCTGGGAGGAAAGGCATCACTCATCAGTGCTGTCGGCGGAGACTTTGCCGGAAG
>CAZXRT010000327.1:0-3128 GCA_964642535.1 uncultured Methanospirillum sp. | reverse complement strand
GTGATCAGCGGCAGCTGATACTGAAAATTCCGGACATATCATCCGGTTTTTTTCCCTTTTTCGTGCCATTCTCTCTTTACTGGAAATGGTAGACATCAATGATTCCTGACATTTTTTCAGGAGTGAAGAAAACCCGGATAGTACCAACCAGATAAATACAGGTAAAAAAATAAAAAGAAACCATTCCGGACCGTTGCCATGCCGGGATGATAGCAAAGGATTTCCGGACCTTTTCAGGATATCAGGGTCACGGTGCTGCCTGATCGTCGGGTTCTTCACCGAGATCGCAGAACAGATCCTCATCGATATCACTATACAGGGGACATCCGGGACAACTGCAGTGAAATCCTTTCGGGCAGGTTCCAGCCATATCATCAGCTTTGCCCTGTGTATTCTCATCGATCAGGGTTGCATTCCCTGAGGCATCGACAGTCACTTTCTTCTCTTCACTTTGTGCTGTAAGAAGGGGGTCCTGGCAACCATCACTCCCATGCGAAGGCTCGGCGAGAACAAATCCGCCAAAGAACGTGACGAGACAGAATACCTGGATTATCAGGATAATATGATTTTTTTGCATAAATACTCCTTATTCGATAAGATTTCTGACCATTCTCTTCATCATCCCTTTAAACTGGATGACATGAGCAATTGCCACGACCATCATCATCAGCCCTGACCAGTCATGGAGGTTTGTTATCAGTGCAAGGGGTACCTGACGATATGTAAGGCCCAGGGCCGGGATCAGTCCGGGCCATTTAATAAGGCCGGTCCCCACACACACGATGGTTGAGATCAGAAGGAGAAGGGTCGTGACCGTTATGACCGTTTTTCTCTTCATGGTTGTTTCCTATTGAATGGTTTTTCGTAACCTGGTGACACCCGTACAGGATCATCTTATACCGGTGCCTCCCATGAGCCAGATGTAAGGCCTGAACAAGAGATCGTGCGATGAGCATATACGTATGGTAAACCGCTCCGGTTCTCCCTTTGAACCACCAGGTTTCAGGGGGTCATACAACCAGTGAGAAGAACCGGGGACCAGTTTCTTTCCCCGGTAATTTTTCACCGGTGTTGTTCGAGCGAACGTCCTCTCGTTTGAAATACACGATCCGTAAGGAAAACCTGGATGAATATCGATACTACTTCCCTCTGCTATTGCAGAAACCCACGGCTCGGAAAAAAAGAATCTCAGGATCTGTACCGGTGGCACATCGCCCTGCCATCGGTTCCTGCCTGTCTGCCTTGACCGGATCCTTTTCCTGACCTGCCATACTGCATGCCGGTTCCGTCACGGGGAGCCACCCCGTTGTTCGGGCAGTTTTCACGAATACAGGTCTCGTTTCCCTGACAGAACTGTTGTCCTGCCTGATTCAGGGAATTCTGCTGATTCATGCCGAACTGGTTTCCAGGTCCATCCTGCGGTCCGGCCCTTCCTGCTCCTGATACCGGAAGGGTAACCACAAGGATAACAGCCATGGCAATGATGCCGATTCCCAGGATTCCAAAGATACTTCGTCTCATTGTACCTCACCTGACCTGATCGGACTTTCCGTTCTGCATTCCCGTCCCGTCGCGGGGGGGTACTCCGTTGTTCGGGCAGTCTTCCTGTGGACAATCCGGGTTTTCGCAGATTCCGCTGCCCTGCTGGCCTGATCCGTTCTGCATCATTTTTCCATTACCCCCCTGACCGGCAGCAGAAGCCGGCAGGATAGCAGCAAGAGCGATTAGTCCCAGGATAAGGACAATAACGAGTGCTTTCATTTTTATCTCCTGACCGCAGAAGCGGTGCATATACCCTCTTATGATCCCTGAGGAGATAAGCGGCCAGAATGACGGTGGTTATCCCCCTGAACCGGGAGGTTATGAGGGGTAGAGATTGATATTGACTGCCTGCCAATGAAAAAGGAAGAAGATGAACCAGGATACACCTGATGACCGGACGATCCTGACAAGTTCAGATCCTGAGTTTATTGCGGAACTCTCAGAATACCTCGATGTCCTTGCAAGCCCTGTCCGCCTTCGGATCCTCTCATTTCTGGGAGCGAAACCCCGGACGGTCAGACAGATATCATTCGAGATAAAAACCAGTTATGAGAATACAAAAAAACACGTAACCCGGCTGGTTTCCCTGGGACTCCTGCACAAAGAGATTGGGGTATCAGATGAACCCGCAAATCAGGGCCAGCCGGTCTTTTACTACGCTCTGGAACCCGAAGGCCTCAGGCACGCCCTGCGAAACCTTTCCATATTTACCTCCGGAACCGGAACAGGGCTTGAGCATTTATCAAACCAGGCGCTCGCAGCAAAGACCGGACTACAGCAGATCATCCCCTCGGCCGGACCCAGTCTTTCAATCACCACCGGTCCGCAGAAAGGAACATCCTTTGAATTAACCGCAGAACATTACCGCGTCGGGCGGATTGAAGATGGGTGGGATGGGAAGATGCCCGAACCGGCAATCCTTCTTGAAGAGGAGTACCGGTCAGTCAGTCGTATCTCCCGTCCGCATGCCTGGATCAGAATGCATGCAGGATTCTGGTCGGTTGCAGATGGAAACAGCAAGGGAGGAACCTGGGTCAATGGCAGGCGGATATCCCATGAACCAACCATCATGACTGACGGAGATCTCATAGAACTCTCTCCCGGATCGCTGGGAGTGACCCTGGAGTTTCATTCCAAATCCTCTTCTCATCCCTGATTATCCATGAAAACCACCATCTTCTCCCCGGTCCCTGAAACAAAAATTCCGGATACCTCGCGGTCCTCTCTTTTTCTGGCCTTCAACCTGTTTCTCTCCATCCAGTATCTCGTGATGATCACACTCCTCCTTTTGTCTCCGGTCAGGCATGGACGCGGGAGTGGGATGGGGAGCGTGATGAACCTCTCCCAGCCCTATTTTATCATCCTGTTCTCAATCCTGATCCTCTTTCACCTCATCGCGGGCGGTATGCCCCACCCGTGGCCCAGGGTAAAGATCATAACCGGGTTTGGTCTTGTGATCACGGGAGCCATGACCCTTGGCCTGCTGCTCTTCTCCTGGCAGGTCGTAAACCTTCTTCTCGCTGTATATCGCGAACCGATCCTGATCTACTGCATCCTGGTTCTCTCTCTCGGATACGGGATGTTCC
>CAZXRT010000326.1:0-3137 GCA_964642535.1 uncultured Methanospirillum sp. | reverse complement strand
ATCCCTGGCAGGCGGCTACATCGCCAAGACCGGTCCTGAACTGAACCTCAATCCGATGGGCTAATGCAACACAGTCCTTTATGGAAAACGGAAGACCATACAGCCGGCATACCGCAAGGGATGTGGCAAGGGTGGCAGCGGCGGAGAGACCAAATCCAGCTGAAAGAGGAAGAGATGAGCACGTCCTGACAATGGCTGTTACTTCCATCTCATCGAGAAGAGATGAGATCACCGGCGATTCTTCAGATACAGGAACCGGAGCAGAATCTGGTGAAATTGTCCGGATTACCGAGACCCGGGTATCTTCTGCAGGGCATACCGTAACAGTCACTCCCTGGTCTATGACAATCCCTGCCCCGCAACTCCCTGATGTCTCGGGTGATTCAGTCAGCACCGGTCTGAAATAACCGGAGATATGACCGGGACAGAATGCGGTTACTGAGGATATGGGCATTACAGCATCTCCGGCCCCGAAGCCGGTCCGGCTAAGGAATCCGGATGCCTTTTCATGAAAAGATCCAGGATCAGATGGGCAATCTCCTCTTTAGTTCCGCTAATCTCGGTCATTCCCTCCCGATCAATACACGTATACCTTCCCGATGATGCACCCATGGTATCTGGAGTATTGGCAGCAACAAGAGTCACCCCCTTATCAAGCAGAGTTGCCGCTTCCAGCACGCTCTTCTCACCCAGCTTAAAGGCAATAGAACTTCGTGCCTGAGAAACCGCAAAATCAAGGATCTTGGGAAGGGGGGTCAGGTCAATCGATATGTCTGCCCCACTCGGGATTTTCCCCGGGTATCGCTTCGGAGCAAAGTCAGAGACTGCTGCAGCGCTGATATAGAGATCCACCGGACTTTTGGAGAGTTCATTACGGACTGCTTCAAACATTGATTCTGCCGAACCGGTCATCACGTTATGAATTACCGGAAGGTGATCATGGTGGATAAGGGTAACATCCGCCCCTAGCCGGAAAGCTGCTTTTGCCAGTTCCTGCCCCATCATTCCTGATGAGCGGGTCGTGAGAATCCTCACATCATCAACCGGCTCTTCACATCGTCCGCTTGTGATGACTACACGTTTTCCCAGAAGGGGAGATCCCATCAACTGACGCTCACAAGAGAGGATGATCTCCGAAATTTCTGCGATCTTTGCTTTTCCTTCTTCAATCCGGGGCCCGACAATAACGATTCCATATGACTTCAGCCGGGCAAGATTATCAGATACGCCACAGTGGCGAAACATGGCATGATGCATTGCCGGAACGACGATGAACGGCATTCGCCGCCCCAGTGCAGTAGTCGCAAAGGTAGTCACCGGAGTATCATCTATCCCACATGCAATCTTGGAGATAGTGTTGGCTGTCGCAGGAGCGATGAGAATCAGATCTGCTTCTCCTTCGTCTCCACAGAACTGCACATGCTCAACAAGACCGGAGATCCGGGTAATGGCCGGTCTGCCACAGGCATATGTCAGGGCGTCGGGATGGATAATGCCACATGCCGCCTGACTCATGACAGCCTGAACAACTGCCCCCCTTCTGCGAAGGGTGTGAATCAGTTTTACCGTCTCCACCGCAGCGATGCTACCGGTCACACCAAGAAGAATACATCTGCCCTCAAGCGTTTTCATCGGATCACCACATCAGCAACCTGGTGCCACACCCGCGGTCCTGCCTTTTTTACCCTGAAAAGGGTTATATCAGCATCATACCCTGATGAACGGATGACAGCGGCTATCTCACTGGTCCGATCACCGAGCATGTGAACATGGAGCCACGTTCCATCCCTGACATGCTTCAGGGCATCAGCAAGAAAATCAACGGCATCATAATGTCCCATATGGATTCTGTCATATATCCCGGAAAGAGAACTACGACAGTCACCCGGGGAGATCCGGACCCGATCTTCCAGTTTGTTGGAGATGACATTCAGGTGGAGGTACCGGCATGAGACCGGGTTTATCTCCATCGCATGGACATCTGCCCCGGCTCCTGCCATTCCCAGAGAAAAATACCCGATTCCGGCAAACATATCACCCACTCTCTCTCCCGGTATAACAAGCGAGGCCACTCTTCTTTTTTCCTCACGGTTTCCCTGGGAAAACATCACCTTTTCGACATCAAACCGGTATTCAATCCCCGACTCCCGGTGGACCACTTCACCTGCAGATCCATACAGAAGAGTTATCCGAGGGATTCTGATACTCCCATGATGACCTTCAATCCAGATGATTCCCCTGGGATGTTCACGAACGAGGACATCATCAATTTCAGACGGTAACGGCTTATTCCCATGAAAAGCGATAACATCACCCATCTTCTGGTATCCCCTTCCCCTTCGCTGCCGGTCAGGGATTGTGTGGGTGGCATGATACCCCGGACATACCGGCACATACGCCCCTTCCGGTGCAATAAACGGCCTGCGGGTTCTGTCCACCCAGGATTCATCCATAACACGGGGAAGCGATGAAACAGGAATCAATCTGGTTTGCATGGAGGGATCACACAATAATTACCTGGTCAGCGTCCCGAATGATCCTCACCGAGTCACCAACTTCAGGATGACGCCATGATACCATGCTTATCTCTTCGGTCTTTCCGGAATCGGGATCAAGGATACCCAGAATACCAGTATCCCGGTATATGACCGAATAAGGAACGGCATCTCTGACATTGGCAATGAAACGCATCGGGGTTGATTCAGGAACGGTTCGTGGAACCCCGCTTTTCAGATCCAGGTATGTCACGGTTTTTCCTTCGGCGTGAAGAATCTCGCCATAGGTATGCCGAACAGCGACGATATCCCCTCTCTGCAACCAGGGAAGTCGCACCAGATATGTAATCCGGTAGAGTTTCTGGCCATTCTTCTCTCCTATCAGTGTCGGATGAAGAGAAAAACGCCCTCCCAGTTTCCGGGTGATCTCCCGGGAGATCTCTTCGCCAATCGCCTGCGAACCGACGACGATATCAAGACCTTCCCTCCCTTCATCAAACCGGGTGATGAACGAAAGCCGTTCCCCGTCATTCTGCATTGAAGTTTCAACAGAGACGGCAATCCGCTGGGATTCTTCCTGCTCCTCCAGAGTCGCCTTTCTCCCTTCAGCCCTGATCTGAACAACCCCCTCATAGTAATTCC
>CAZXRT010000325.1:0-3142 GCA_964642535.1 uncultured Methanospirillum sp. | reverse complement strand
GATCCGGTTTTGGCGTTTTCAGATGCCTTCTTGCAAACGGGAGCCCTTTCCTCTCCTCTATCTCACTCAGAATTCTCCGGGACGCCGGCATACGAACCGGTCGCCAGACCCGCTGGTTATAGATCTCGATCCGCTTCTGATCACTGACAAATCCTGTTCCTGTGGTTGCAAACGGCTCGATCGCGATAACCATCCCTTCACTGAGCGCTGCCCCGCCTGTTCCCCCGACATTGGGCACATTCGGGCCCATATGGAGTTGGTATTGATCAAGACCGTGCCCGGTGAGGTTTGCAACCGGCCTGAATCCACGCGATCCGATCTCCTGTGCTACTGCGGTTCCCAGTTCCCCGATGGTTACTCCCGGTCTGACCAGCCTGATGGCTGCATCACGCGCAACAACGGATGCTTCCACGAGAAGTCCATGATCCCCGAGGTCCACGGTCATTGCCGTATCTGCGATGTACCCGTCAAGATGGACCCCGAGGTCCAGTTTAACCAGATCACCGGAGACGAAGAGACGTTCATCACCAGGCGAGGGGGTATCATGTGCAGCGGCCTCGTTAAGTGAGATATTCACCGGAAATGCCACAGAAAGGCCGGCATCAGAGATCATACTCTCCACACTCTCACCAACCTGCGCAAGTGCTGTATCGGGTCTGATTAATCCACTGGCCTTTCGTAAAATCTCTCCTGCGGCTTTTCCCGCCTGCATGTACCTGTCAAAGATCTCTTCATTCACAGTATCATCTCCTGACTGAAACGGGTCATCCGTTCAAATCCGCTTTTTGTCACCAGCCCAAGATTTTCTATCCTCACACCCCCGATTCCCCGGTAATAGAGTCCGGGCTCAACGGTTACCACATGGCCCGCTTTCAGTTCCTCACCAAATGGTGAGAGAGCGGGCTGCTCATGCACTTCAAGACCGATTCCATGGCCGAGGCTATGGGTAAAACCCTGCGTGTCTGTTTTGAATCCCTGTGCATCAAAGAAATCCCTGACTCCCTGGTAGCAGTCCGCTCCGGTCTTTCCTGCCTGTACCAGGGATTCCCCCAGTTCCTGTGCAGATGCAACGGCATGGTACAGATCAAGTACGTCCCCGGACGGCTCTCCACGAGAGACGGTTCTTGTCATATCAGCGTGGTATCCGGTTGTTTCATGCCGGGGGAAGATATCGATCACAATCGGCTGGCAACTCCTGAGTTGTCCGCTGCCGGTGCAGTGTGGCATAGTTGTCTCCTCACCGCAGGCAACGATAGTGTCCTGTGCCGTGCAGCCATGGCTGAGCAGAGAGATATGGATCGCGTATTTTACCGCTTCTGAAGTGAGTGGTTTCTCATGGTGAAACAACAGACCGTTTCTGATATCCGCTGTTTTTATCAGGTGTACTGCCTGCTCCATCGCACTCTCAACTGCCCGCTGCGCAGTGGTGATATGATTAATCTCCTCCTGCGTTTTTATCGCACGCATCTGTGACAGGGCTCCCGAGGTGTCCATGATCACCGGGTCTCTCTCCTCGAGTGCACGTGCAAGTCCGAGGGGAAACCGGGGGGAGACGACGACTGGTCCTGGCGCAAGCCGGTGAATCATGGCTGCCACAATCCGGTATGGATCCTTTTCTTCCCTGATGATCTCCTGGTAACCTGCCTGCTGGCGGGTGACCGGCTGCGCGATAGATTCACGTTCTGCCCTGTCTGCTTCCATCACCGGCACGATCATCATCGGCCTCTCTCCTGGTTTTTTTATCACCGGGACCGGATCATGGGTAACAAAACGGGTGAGATATCGCATGTCCGGGTCATCAGAAGAGGCATACAGGCAGTATGACGCTCCCCCTGAGCGGATGATCAGATCATCAGGAGTATCCATCCTCTACAGATTGAGGATGAGACCACAAGTACTTTTATGATAGCATTGATGTATGAATGATGAATGAATCTGCCAAAGAGCAGTTTAAGTGGAAATTCTGGTATAATGCAGTAATACTGAACGGAGTTATCTTCTTCTTTGCCCTTGGTATCATTGCGATATTCCTCTTTCCTGTATCCTGGCGTCTTCCCGGGTCTGCAGGTTGTCTGCTTCTATCGCTTATTCTCGCCGTTGTCTTCTGGAACCAGTATTCAAAAACGCGGCAATGGCTTGATGAAAACGCATAAGGGTGAATCAGTTGCTGAAAAAACTGCGTGACGATATCGAACTTATCGGCCGGCATATTGAGGTGCTCTCCTCGGTGGCAGAACATCAGCCGATTGGAATCATCAAGTTGTCGGAAATCCTGGATGTTCCCCAGCACCGGACAAGATATTCACTCCGGATTCTTGAGGGGATGGGATATATCCGCGCATCTCCGGCCGGTGCACATGCAACAGAGAAGGCAAGTGAGTTGTTTGCCGGTCTTGATGCTGATATCGATGATATCATCGCACTGCTTCAGGCAATGAAACCTCTTGCCCGCCCTTGAGTGGATCAGCGTAAAATTTAATTGGTTGTGAATACTACATTATAGAGCACCTCTGAGCCGCCATAACTCAGTTGGTAGAGTGACTGGCTGTTAACCAGTATGTCACAGGTTCGAGTCCTGTTGGCGGCGTCCTTTCTGGCGGGCCTGTAGCTTAGTGGTTAGAGCGCCCGGCTCATAACCGGGCGGTCATGCGTTCGAATCGCATCAGGCCCATAACCCGGTTACTATTTCCGGATATCGTGCATATCGTCAGGGTACTGCCAATGCGCTGTCCTGTCTGTGGCCACGATCATATCGCTGATGCTGACTCGCTTCTCAGCAGAAAGTCTGATCTTTTTTCTCCCTGTCCTGACTGTGTCAGGGTGGTCAGAAATAAATCAGGACCCCCGGAGAGTGATCCCTCTCCGGAATGCCGGTGCGGTAAGTCATTTATTGATGACGTTTTTGTCAGACTGTATCACCTTCTGGTCGATGCAGGCCTCTTCTGTGGTGATGAGCCCCTTACTGCGGTGGGAACCCCGCTTATTGATCCCGGCATGTTTCTCCGTGCCCCCCCCTTTCTTCCCCCCCGTTCCCTTCTCCTTGTGTCTCCTGTCTTTGATGCCCGGACCGCCGCCCGGGCATATCGCGATATTCCGCAGATATCGGGGATCCTTCTCAGAGACAGCCGTTCTCCCGGGATAG
>CAZXRT010000324.1:0-3148 GCA_964642535.1 uncultured Methanospirillum sp. | reverse complement strand
TCTGCCGGAATGGATGTAAGCCGGACCCGGGTGCGATGACTGGAAGACCGGTGAACACCGGCATACATATCTGACTGAAACGAGATGATCACGTATGATACGAAAAAATACCTTTCCGGTATTGCTCTTCCTCATCCTGGTGTTCTGCACGGGATGTACACAGTATTCCCAGCCATCATCCCAGCCTGTTGAGATACCAGCGGTACAGACGCAGCAGTCCATGGAGAACCAGACAGGCAGTCCTGCAGAAAACAACACACAAAGCCTGATGAATGGTTCTGCAGCGAGTGCCGGTATCACCGCTGAAGGGGTGAATGAGACAAAAACTGCTGCCCCTATAACCACGCAGCCAACCACAAAGCCGGATCCTAACGTTGTCTTTCGCGACCGGATGGTCCTGACTCTGGATGACATGCAGGCAGCAAAAGATGGTATCCTGACCTCCTATCGCGCCGGGGATATTGCACGAGTCAGGGAAAAATCACTTGAGTTTTCCAGAACCATCAGTAATAAATCAATTATCACCGATATGCCATCAAAAATGGATTATGTCAGGATGAATTATTATGAGTATGTCGATCAGGCAGGGCAATTTTCCCAGAGTTTTTCTGACGGGGCTGACCGCTGGATGGCATCAGACAAGGCATCGGCAAACTCTCTGTTCGATGCAGCGATAATGGCATCAGACAGGGCAGATATTGCAGATAAACGGATAAGAACATTCTTCAGGGATCATGTTCTGGCGGGATAATCAGACCAGCACTCCTCATCCACTCCCTTGAGAACTCTCAAATAAGGGGAGATTCACCAACTTTTTTGCATTTAAACCCAGATCCACCAATATTTTGTGAAAAGTGCAGATCGATTCCCTTATTGGGAGTGGAGAGCAAGGGATCAACAGGTACAGGTGAATCCTGATATCATCGGATGATCAGGGAGACCATATATGCGGGAGAGGTTTGAGCGATGCATCCTGAAAGGGAGCATTATTCCGGTTGTTCCGGATTGGGAGTCGGTTCTGTCAGAGATAGAGGAGGCTGAACGGGATCTGGCTGCAGCACAAAGATCAAGGGAGAATAGTGATGAAAAATGGGCAATTGTCGCCGCGTATTCATCGATGGTCCATTCATACCGTTCCCTGATTCTGATGAAAGGATACCGGGAAAAAACCGATCTCTGCCTGCATCAGGCAGTGGATGCTCTCTATGTTGAGGAGGGGGCACTCGACCCGGCCCTTCTCGCAGGTTTCAGGGAGGCCAAATTCCTTCATAACCAGGCGTTATATGACGGGGTGTGCAGTGAACCAGCCGCAAAATGGACAGTCCGATCAGCAGAAACGATTTTAGATGCTGTCAGAGTACTCATCCCTGCAGACTAATGCAGGAGTCTTCCAATGCACCCTGATGAGTCAACACCATACGGGGAATGAGAACGATACAACACAATATGTCTCTTCCCCCAATGATCACCAGCGATAAAGGTTTTTTTGCAAATCACAGGGAGTGCCGACTTTCTGCCCATTCCTGAGTAATGCAGATGTAACCCTGCCCTTCGGCCTAATAAAAAAAATGTGAGAAACCCACGGTCCCTTTTTTTCACTCCCTGGCAGATAAACATCCCCATGCCATGAACCGGGGTTGTAATTCTCATTCACGCATTCTCCACCATGGAAGATCCGGGCCCGTGATGATATCACAGAATTCTTTCAAAATCAGTGAAGATGAATCACTCACCGGGTCTTTGACAATATGTCGGGAATAACTCTGCTTTCCCAGGAATCCGAAGAGCAGCCCAGTATTCATCGATAAAAGCAGGGTCAACGAGGAGATCAACATACCCCATTCTTTTTGCAATCTGAAAAGCCCTGTCCCGAACCTTTGTGGACATCAGGGAGAGGTATGCCCCGGTCAGAGACCCGTTTCCAATCCGGTGAAACCGGGCATGGGGAAATTCAGGAAGAATCCCGAATTCAGTCATCTTTTCCACCGAACCGTAGGTTCCAAAAGCACCTGCCAGGTATACATGCCTGATATCGTGAATCGTGACCCGGTATTTTTGCAGGAGGACGCTGATTGCCCCGCAGACCGCAGCCTTGCTGTCCATCAGGTATGCCATATCCTGCCTGGTGATGACAATATCTCTCCCGGTTCCAGACTGCCCGGCTGGAACAAGAATATAACCGGGCCCATCCTCCGTATTTCTGACCCAGGGGGCACTATCAACAAGTTTTCCGGTAAAATCCAGGATCCCGGCTGATGCCATTGCAGGTGCCGCATCGATGATACCGGATCCACAGATTCCCTTTGCAAGAGTGTCACCGATGACATGGACCGTCGCTTTGCCGGTTTTTGGATCGATGGATACATGATCGATAGCCCCCATCATGGCCCTGATACCGCATCGCAGACCGGCCCCTTCAAAGGCAGGTCCTGAAGCACACGAGGTTGATACCAGCCATTCACGACTGCCCAGAATGATCTCCCCGTTTGTGCCGAGATCGATCAGTAATGAAAGCTCTTCACTCTGATCCATTCCTGCAGTAATGATGTCCCCGACTGCATCACCCCCGACAAACCTGCTCACGGCAGGCAGGCACCAGACCCAGGCTTTCGGATTGATCCGAAGACCGGTATCACCAGCCCGCATCCGGATCGGAGTGGTGGCAATTTCCGCATCCACAAACTCCAGAGGAGCCGGGTCAAGGCAGGCAAATAACCAGCACATCACCGTATTGCCACCGATACAGAGATCGATGACATCATCGTGTTCAATCTCGGCCTCGGTAAGGAGAATGCTGATTGCTTCGTTGATACTCCCCGTTGCAGCGGCACGAAGAACTGCAAGGCCGGATGGGCTTTTTCCAATTGCGATGCGGGTTACCAGTTCTTCCCCGTGGGTAATCTGCCGGTTCAGTGCATAAGAGCGGGCAACGATCGTTCCGTCCTTCAGATTCACCAGCACCGCCGCAACGGTTGTGGTACCCAGATCCACGGCAATCCCATATGCCGGCCGTGAGCGATGAGCTGTATCAACGCTGATCACCTCCGGAGCATCTCCGGCAGTGGTCAGGAGAACTGATACCTGACCAGGCTCACTCTGAATCGAGGTGATCATCTCACGGGTCAGAGGCGGGCGGGCACCGCAATAC
>CAZXRT010000323.1:0-3153 GCA_964642535.1 uncultured Methanospirillum sp. | reverse complement strand
GGGAACCGGTGTCATACCGGTTAGCCTTGCTATCGTAAGCACAATGTCAAGGGCTTCCGGGTTCAGGGGAGATGGTGGCTCTTCATCGTTCTCGACCAGGCAGGTGGTGTCATACTTCAGGTACCGGAACCTGCGGACCTGCATCATCTCTTCTTCGGCAGCCCGGTCAAGTTCCCCGAGTTCAGACCGGGTTGCTCTCAGGTACCGGAAAAATTCCCCATCCGCTTCACCCGCTTCCCGGGAAGTGGTAGGGCAGCGGCAGAAGAGCTTGGTCCTGGTATTGAGCTGCTGATGGATCTCGATCCCGGCAATCAGGCCAAGTCCTGCATAATCCTCCGGATTGCGAATCATGTGCGTGACCTCCTGTTGATTTCACCGGCCAGGTTCTCTCCCATCATCTCCCTGGCCTGCTCAGCTGATGATGCGTTGGCAAGGACCCACATGAGTTTGACAAGAGCCACTTCAGGCAGCATGTCTTCCCCTTCGATGACTCCGGCGTTCAGGAGGTCCCTGCCGGTGTCATAGACCCGGTCACAGACACGCCCATTCATGCACTGAGACGTCATCACGACAATCATTCCGTCTGCGATGAGGTCTCGTAGTCTGCCGATGAGACTGCTGCTCACATGACCAAGCCCGGTCCCAGAAATCACCAGGCCTTTATACCCTGCATACTGGGAAAGAAGGGCAGGATCCATCCCCGGGTAGTAGGATATGAGGCCGCACTTTTCCTCAAGCCGGTCAGCAAGGGCAAGAGTGCGGGTATTACGCCTGATTGCATCTCCGGTCAGGGAGATGGCAAGGTCCGGATAGGTTACCGTTCCCACCGGTGGCAGCCCGTGGCTCTGGAACGCATCACGCCGGGATGTGTGCATTTTGCGAACCCGCGTCCCCCGGTGTACCGCACAGGTATCATCACTGGTCGTTGCATGCATCACCACCACCACTTCCCCGAGATCTGATACCGCGGCTTTCGCTGCGCACAGCCCGTTCATCAGGTTATCACTGCTGGGACGGTCAGCGGATCGCTGGGAACCGACAAAGATCACGGGCACGGGTGACTGTACCATGAAACTGACCGCAGCAGCGCTGTATGCCATCGTATCGGTGCCGTGCGTGATGATGATCCCGGCTGCGCCTGCTGCAATCTCCGCATGAACTGCCCGGGCAAGTTCCTGCCAGATGGCGGTGGTCATGTTTTCAGAGAGGATATTGCAGATCTGCACAGCACGGAATTGTGCTATGGAGGAGAGTCCCGGGATGGCATGGAGGATATCGGTTGCCCGGAACTGACTGGTGACCGCTCCGGTCCGGTAATCGATCCGGCTTGCGATCGTCCCACCGGTTGAGATGATCGAGACAGGAGGAAGATCCCGGTTCTGGACCACTTCAGCCGGTTCAGGTGCACAGACTGGTTCCTGTTTTTGAACGAGAGTTACACTCGATGCAGGAACTCCGATATTGTATCCTGAACTGAGTTTTACGACTGCCATTCCATCCCGGCTGGTAATGATGGTTCCCTCGGCGATTTCATCTCCGAGAGTGCACCTGACCAGATCCCCGGTTGTACATATTTCCGCGCTCATTCCTGTGTAATCCTTTCCGCCTCCCTGAGAAGGGACGCGATTGCATCGTTCACTGTACTGACTCTTGCCGAGAGGTTCTCTTCATCACTGATCAGGGTCTGCATCCGCTCCCTGACAGCCTGGCTGACAGCATCCGGTGCCGGACCGCCGGGCCTGGCTCTGACGGTAACACCTGATATGGCATCAAGAGCCATCTGCACTTCTTCTTCTGTCAGCCCGCGTGAAGAGAGGCTGCTCCCGGTCACCTGCACTGCCGCATCATCGATCGTCTGAAGATCCACTCTCCCTTCCCGTACTGCATGGCCGACGATATGATGGGCAGTTCTGAAAGGGAGATTATATTTTCTGACCAGGTGATCTGCCAGTTCGGTGGCGGTTGAAAATCCTTGTGCGGCCTCTTCTGCCATCCGGGATGTATTGAAAGATGCTGTCCTTATCATCCCTGCCATCAGATCGATGTCCCGGCTGACCTGGGTGATCCCCCGCCAGAGATGCGGGTTGAGATTCTGCAGGTCACGGTTGTAGGACATCGGAAGCCCTTTGACGATGGTCACTGCAGAGACAAATTCTCCCAGCAGACTGCCGGCACGGGACCGGAGGATCTCGGCGACATCGGGATTTTTCTTCTGTGGCATGATCGAACTGGTTGAACAGTAGATCTCATCCAGGTCCACGAACCTCACAAATGATGAGCTCCATAGAACCAGTTCCTCACAGAGACGGGAGAGGGTGGTGAGCAGAAGGGTATCTGCCGCGAGCATCTCTCCGGCGACATCCCGGGAGGCCACGGCATCCATGGTATTGAGCATGATCCCGTCAAACCCGAGCAGCCGTGCGGTCATATCCCGGTCAACCGGGTATCCTGTTGATGCAAATGCGGCAGCACCAAGCGGAGACCGGTTCACCCGCATATAGGCGTCAGATAACCGGGCATAGTCCCGCCCGAATGCCTGTTCATATGAGAGGAGATAATGAGCCAGGGTTGTCGGCTGTGCATGCTGCATGTGGGTAAAACCCGGCATGA
Source organism: uncultured Methanospirillum sp. (assembly GCA_964642535.1). Taxonomy (GTDB): domain Archaea; phylum Halobacteriota; class Methanomicrobia; order Methanomicrobiales; family Methanospirillaceae; genus Methanospirillum. Next base: position 543 of record CAZXRT010000323.1, on the reverse strand, counting down.
TCGTGCCGGTATGTTTTGCAGCCAGTTCAAGGAGAACCCTGCGAAGACGGATCAGAGAATGGAGTTGATCCAGCAGTTCAGTTCTCATTTTTATCCTGATGCAGGTTGCTACCTCATCGTTTCGGGATCTGCCGATATGCAGGCGTCCCCCTGCTTCTATTCCTGCCTCCGCGATGAGTCCTGACTCTATGCCTGCATGAATATCTTCATACTGCTGATCAAAGGCCTGGTCAGGAATCCCCTCCCTGTACATCCGGAGCAGAGGCTTCATGATCGTCTTTCCTGTCTGCGCAGGGACAATCTCCTGGTGGACAAGCATCAGAAGATGTGCCATATCCACAAGCAGGTCAGCATCGGCGATATACCGGTCTGCCTCCATGGAAGAGAGAAACGATTCGATATCTCCTGTTCTCACTCCTCCCAGTCTTCCCTGTCTGACGACATCCTTCATATTCCTGCCTCTTTCAGGGTTCTTTTCCCGGGCTTTACCTGAATAAACCCGGAATATACGTTAGTTTGGAAAAAAAGGCTCATGTGAACTGA
>CAZXRT010000322.1:0-3153 GCA_964642535.1 uncultured Methanospirillum sp. | reverse complement strand
ATCTCACCGATTCGAAATCCTCCTTCATAGAGGGTTGAGAGAAAGGCCCGTTCCCTGCTGGTTCTGCAGGCATTCATCATCTGTGAAATCTCAGTGACTGTCAGAAGATCGTTAGCAGTTTTTCGGGATGTTCTCCGGGGAATCTGAATTTTATCCAGTTTCTTCTCTGGCAGGGAGAGATATTCCTCTTCATTGAGCCAGCGGTAAAAAGTTTTGAGCATCCCGATGTAATCAGCAATAGTTTCAGGAGCAAATTGTTTTCCCCGCAGGGAAATTCCGGATTTAATTTTGGAAACGCCGGAATAAAGATCAGCAATAGAATTTTCTGTGAACGGTCCGATAAATCTTCGAAGACCAACCAGAACAAAGACGATCTTCTGAGCTCTCTTCCCTCCGATATTCCTGGAGGTCTGTGAGTCAGCAACGTATTCTCTGATCAGGTCTGCATCTTGTTTCGTAATCTGTCCGGATTCGAGAGCTTTCTGGATCGAGCGATCAGGATAGTCCTGCTTGATACCATGAAAAGCAAACTCCGAGGGTGGTCGACTCGGGTGCATGAGAAAAACGTAGCGTCGTTATATGTATAAATTTTTGGAAAAGAAGCGAACTAATCGTTCCAATGCTGATATGGGGATTTGAACCCCAGTCGATGGAGTGAGAGTCCAACATGATTGACCGAACTACACTATATCAGCAGGTGCCTACATACATAAGATCGAATTGCATATGAATCTGCCGCTCTGGACTCTCCCTGCTTCACCACAACTATATCTTTCCATCCTTCATTAATAATAAGGACATATGGCTGGTATTGAGGATCAAATAAAAGAAATTGAGGATGAGATCCAGAGTACCGTCTACAATAAAGCTACATCAAAGCATATTGGCAGGCTGAAAGCAAAACTGGCCAAGATGAAGGAAGACGCCGTGAACCGGGCAATGAAGTCCGGTGGCGGCGGAGATGGATACGCTGTCAAGAAATCGGGCGATGCAACGGTTGTGCTGGTGGGATTTCCGTCAACCGGAAAATCCACCCTTCTCAATAAACTGACCGGAACAGAGAGTGAGACCGGCGCATACGCATTCACCACGCTGACCGTCGTTCCCGGGGCGCTTGAACATAAAGGCGCAAAAATTCAGCTCCTTGATATCCCCGGCCTGATTGCAGGAGCAGCCATGGGAAAAGGGCGTGGCAAGGAGGTCATCGCCGTCGTCAGGACTGCTGATATGATCGTCATCCTGGTGGATGTCTTCAACGAAAAGCACGTGGACGTCCTGATTCGTGAACTCTACGATGCCGGAATCAGGATCAATGTCCCCCGGCCCGATATCACGATTAAGAAAACATCACGTGGCGGAGTCAGACTGAACGCCGTGGGAACTCTTGACCTTGACATCGAAGAAGTCAGATCCATCCTGACCGAGAACCGGATAGCCAGCGCTGACATCCTGATCAGGGGAAATGCCACGCAGGATGATCTGATCGATGCGCTCATGGGAAGCAGGGTCTACGTCCCTGCGATCGTGGTGGTCAACAAGATAGACCTGATCGATGATGCCGATCGAGCCCGGATAGAGGCAGATGTCGGAGAACGGTTCGAGATAAAACCGGTGATGATCTCTGCAGCCACGGGATATCACATGGAGGAACTCAAGGATGCCATTTATGACAGCCTCGGCTTCATGCGGGTGTACCTGAAACCGGTTTCCGGGCCGGCTGACCTTGATGAACCCCTGATTATGCGTCTTGGTGCAAAAGTGGAAGATGTCTGCAGAAAACTTCACCGTGATTTCGTGGATAAATTCAGGTTTGCCCGGATATGGGGTGAATCTGTCCGGCACGAAGCGCAGCGGGTCGGACTGAACCACACCCTTGCAGACGAGGATGTGCTGCAGATTGTTATCGAGCGGTAAGGCAAGTCCTGATGACCTCCAGGGGTGCGTCTGTCTTGATGCAGTACCCTGAATAATGGACCCGTTCTGCCACATATCCACAATCCCGGATCTTTTCCAGCACTCCTGAAATCGGTCCCGGTGAAAGACGGAACTTTTTGGCCAGGTGGTGATAATCGTATGAGTACGATATCGCCGGTTCATTTCTGCACAGTTCTGTGATTTTGGAAAGCACTGATTGCTGTGCAATCCCGCTTTCTCCAATCCTGTCCATGAGACGTGACATCAGATCAGGATCCTGAATCCTCCCGGTCCAGAGCGGACCGATGGGTTGCAGCGTCCTTCCGCATTCAGGGCATATTTTCTCTTCAGGGAAGAATCCCTCCTCTTCTGTCCGGTACGGGCATGATGGACACTGGTGAATATAGCCAAGGTGCCTGATCGTCTGATCCGCAGCCTGGGTTCCCCTGGCAAGCCTGAGATGAAGCCTGACAAAGTGCTCATGGGCAAAGCAGAAGAGCGGTTCAATCCCCCGGTCATACCGCGCAGTCATCCGTGCGGCATATCCGAGAAGAATCCGCAGGCCTACCTCAGCGTGGTAATCGGTGTTCATCGGCCGTGCCATGTATCTCCTGATACCGGCCTTCAGATGTGCACCACAGAGCGGAGCGGTATCGGTTGCAGTGATCCCGATCATCCTGACCGAGCTGCGGATACCGGCGTCGATGAATGGAGCCGGGGTCCCAAATGGATCAAGGTCCACAAAATCAAAAGGTTGCTCAGACATCAGCGCATTGGCATCCCGGCAGGTGACCGAGGCATCGATGCCGAGATGTTCACAGTTTTTTCTGATCAGGGTGCACGCATCGGGATCGCGATCATTGATCGTGACCGGGATGCCGGCCTCAAAACCCACCCTGCATCCTCTGATACCACTTGCCCCCATCGCATCAAGATACGTGCGTGGCTCCATGCATCCCGCGACAAGAACTGTGGCATCGCGGTTGAGGGCCATCCGGGGATTGTAGAAGATCGGTGCACTACCGGGAGGAAATACCGCATCAGGGTCATGGCGGGGTACCCATGCGACGGTACGCCCTTCTTCTATCAATTCCAGTTCCATTCCGCAGAAAAATGGCCCTTCGATACCCTTATACCTTCCCGTATTCCACGTAATAGGGCAGGACGTGTGGCCTAGTCAGGATATGGCGTCAGCCTCCTAAGCTGAATGTCGGGGGTTCAAATCCCTCCACGTCCGTA
>CAZXRT010000321.1:0-3164 GCA_964642535.1 uncultured Methanospirillum sp. | reverse complement strand
CATATGACCGGGACTGATAAAAATTGAATATCCCGGGGGATATTGAGATGGATATAGTTCAGAGCCTAAGAATAATGACCCGTCGGCAACCATTTGTGAAACGATATCATAGTAATACTCGTCCGGAAGGCTCTGTGGATGAACAACAAGAAAAGAAAGAATCGTTCTCCCCAGAACTGCGATGATATAAAAGAGAAATAACCATATATATGGATTATTTCCTGCAGATTTTTGAGCATACAGAGTGATTTTTTGAATCACTGACATTCCCTGATTGGCAATAAATGGCACAATTCACCTTTTTAATTATTCATTATATGCAGATAATTGAATAGTAATTCAAAAATCTTTTTTTGATCAAAATATCAGAATTAACAGGTATGGATCTTGGATGATACGGTTTTTTCATACATCATCAATATCTACCCGGAAATTCCCATCATCTGATTCCGAATAGTATACCCAAAATTCTGATCCTGTAACTCTCCGGTCTCTTTCATGGTTTGCAGATAGTTCTGGACTATCGCAGAATATTGCTCCTGGGCGATTCCCTCTTTTTTCCTCTCAATATATGAAGTCAGATCATAGAAGGCATATCTCCCGTTTTCACTGATCTCTGGTGGTATCCCGGTAAAATTCTGGTATTCACCAAAGATGCTTCTTCCATGATCTGCATACCCATACCCGTCAATTAATAAACCGGAAAATCCCGCATGATACAGGCCGTCCATAAGGTCAGCCGGTGGTGAGGAAGCCACGGCTACCTGCCAGTTATCCCAGACTCTCCCCTTCATCGTCGGGTAACTCCATTTCAGATGGCTTGTATGGAGATACGGCTTCACATGATCCAGAGCTGAAATATTTCCCGGAGGATTTGAATGGGGGAACCCTCCGATATCTGGCAGAATAAAAACAGACGAACCTGGTTTTATGGTTTCTTCAAGATGAGAAAAGTAGGTTTTATCTGAGAGAAATACCATTTCGCGATCAGATCCTGGATTTAATGCATAACCTGAAGGAACCTGGTCATATATGCCGGCTATGAGGATCACAAGCAACATCACAAGGAATACCGGACAAAACAGAGGGGTATTGCGATACTTCTCAAAAATTGCCTGAAATACAATAAGTATGGCAAAAATGGCAAAAAAACCGATGTAGATACTGATCCGGTTATACGAATGAATATCTGGAAATACCTGGGCAATAATTGCAGATATCCCGCCAATAGTTCCAATTAAGACTGCGGAAATGGTCAGAAGTGAGAGATGGGTCATTACCCCGGTGTTATCAGCCAGTATCTTCTTCAATGGTGGCCAGGTGTTGATAAAGACCCACCCTAATAGGAGAATGAGTCCGAAACTACCGATTATTCCCAGGGTGGCGCTCACATTTTCATTAACCAGCGGGCGATATTCGGTATATTTTTGAGCGATATCTGCAAAAAAAGGAATGTTATGTCCCGGGGCCGGAAGGAGAAGCTGAATCAGTTTCAGCCCCCATGTTTCAGCTTCAAAGGGATAGCGGTATCCCATTACATAGGATGGACCATTGTGCAGATTGTATAGGAGAGACGGGAATTTATTGAGAAGCGTACACAGTATCAGAATTATTCCTGCACACAATCCATTGAGGAGGTCGGCAACAGAGAATGATCTGGAAGTTATCCACAATGTTGCAACAATAACAAGCAGAAGTCCGAAAAAAGCATAATACGAATGAGTAGAGGTAATAAGGAGTATAATAAGAGTAATATATCCTTTATGGGTGGGAGAGATCAGAAATCCCAGCCCTGATTTTTTTTGCTTCACGAAGAGGGATTCTCCCTGGCATATCCAGAGAATGACCAGGATCATCAGGGGAACCATGTAATAGGCTGTCAGGTTATAATGCCCAATCCTGTTGAAATGGTAGAATATAAAGGAATAGAGGAGACTTCCGAAAACTGCAACCGGGTATGCTATCCGAAACTGCCTGAATACATACAAAGAACAGAATGCGGTCAGGAAAAAACCCAGGATATAGTATGCATTCATAACCACGGCATAGTTACCGGTGAATAGACTGAGAATTTTCATTATCAGAAAATCCAGATTATTACCAATGGCATAATCATACATCTCAAGGATTCCCGGAGCTCCGACCATCGGGTTTTCCATCCACCATCCGGTCTCGATCGTGGTCTTGGTAAGGAGATTGTATTCAAGACCGTCACCCTCATACGTGAAGGGAACATCAAAACGAATTCCGTTCATCAGTCCGAGAGTGACTGTCAAGGAAAGAGCACACAGGATGACGAGAACAGTGCACCAGATCACCGCTGGTGCAGATATTGAAGGCAGAGAACTCCGGTTCACCATTGATCCACCGTAATAGATGGATGTTGGAACCATATGGCAATATAATCTTTGATTTTTTGTGAGTAATCCGGGTTATGAACGGGAACTTTCTCTGTGTCCGGTGAGTTTTCTGACACAGTTCTCACAGAGCCAGGGTTTTTTCTGATCCAGGTCATCAAGGCAGCGGGGATTGGACATGATGCACCGGGGATCAGTGCAATGATCCAGTCCGAGGACATGTCCGATCTCGTGAGCCCCCTCAGTAATCAGCCTGCCGATGAGTGCATCATCATCAGCCGGAAGATCCCAGAAAAGATTATCCAGTCGTGCGCAGGAAATTACTGATGAACCGGTCACGGGTCGGGCCAGACCAAAGATATACCGTGAAGCAGGTCTGAATATGTCATCGCTGATGACCAGCAGAAGCGGACCGGATATGAGATTTCGTCTTTTATAGGTGTCCAGACAGGAAAGGATGGAGGTTGCATCAAATTGTCTTCTGGATACCGAATACCCGTTGTATAACAAAGGACTGTTATGTACCTGAACAGGAATATCAAGAATCTGGGAGATGGTGCGTGCCACGGGGATCTCAAGACCCTTGGGAGCTCCCTGATCCCAGAAAATTTGGATATCCATTCCCAATATTGTGAGTAATGAGCGGGTATAAACATATTGAGATAATTATTGCCCGATATATTGCGGGACATTACCGGTCGGTTCTGGAAGCGGGAGCAGGCAGTAATATTCACGCAGCCAGACTTATACAGCGTGCGGGAGTTAAGGTAATCTGCGTGGATCTGACCGTACCGGACGGAATACTCC
>CAZXRT010000320.1:0-3174 GCA_964642535.1 uncultured Methanospirillum sp. | reverse complement strand
TTCCATTACCGCTTGTATCGGAGTCGATTATGGGTATTGAAAAAATACTGGAAGGAAACAACCACTTTGTCGAGGTTGAATACGCGGAGAATCTGGAGTACTACCAAAGCCTGCTCAAAGGCCAGAATCCTCATGTGATGATGATCGGGTGTTGTGATTCCCGGGTAGCTCCTGAGATTACCTGTCATGCAAAACCAGGAGAACTCTTCATTCATCGCAACATTGGAAATATTGTGCCTCCCGGGGACTGGAATGTCGGGACATTCCTCGAATACGGGATTGACCACCTGAAAATTGACACTCTCGTTGTCTGTGGCCATGAGGAATGCGGAGCGATGAAAGCACTCTCTCACCGGCATTGCGGGGAAGATGCCCTGATACCCGGATGGCTCCGGCATGCACAGCCGGCTCTCAACCACATGAATGATAAGAGTCCTCATCCGGATGACCCTCAGAAAGCAAAGGAATGGCAGATCGAACTGGAGATCGAGAATGTCAGGCTCCAACTTAAGCATCTGAGAACATACAAGGTTGTCAGGGAAGCTGAAAATGCCGGCAGGCTTCGGGTAATCGGGCTCTATTACCGGATGTCCACCGCGAAACTGGAGATTGTTGACCCGGGAAAACCCCTCGCCCATCCCCAGGGAAATTAATCTTTTTTACCATTATTCAACAAAACGCTCCGTTTTCACCTCCATTGTACCCCAGACCTATTGTTTGCATATAAATCTATTCCTTCAGGCCTCCGGTAAAAAGGGGTTCATATGGCGTTGCTGTCAATCTAATGTGTTCATCTGTGCAACCGCACGTTATCTGTCATGCATGGATAACAGGACCAATTATCATGAAGAAATTAATCATCTCCGGTGTCCGGACCTGTAACAGAAAAGATGCAGTATTTGCAGAGATCACCAAGTTCATCAACGAGATTGGACCCGTCGACGAGATCGTCGCCGGTGGATCCACCGGTGTTGATATCTATGCAAAGCTGTATGCAGAATCACATGCCATCAAGTACAAGGAATTTGCACCAAACTGGCAGGATGACCTTAACGCAGCCGGTCTGGTAAGGGATTCACGTATGGCTGAATATGGAACCCATCTCCTTGTTCTCTCCAACGGTGTCAGCAAGGAATCAAAGAACCTGATTGAAGAGGCAAAGAAGAACAATCTTGTCATCAAGACCGTCGGTGCCTTTGTTGGTATACCCGATGCAGAGATGGGCGGACACCCGGCAGGGTTCCCAACCTTCTAAAATACCATAATTTTTCCCCGTTTTTCCCGGAACAGTGCAGGGATGATGGAGGGCTCCTCCCTCTACCCACCCGCACCAGCTCTCCACACACCTTCGAAAAAATCCTGTACTCAGCCTGATATATGCAGACATGTAATACATCAGTAGAAGGGGATCGCGAGATACCAGATGTATCCATGAAGGAATTATCTACGTTGAAAATCCTTGTTGTTGAGGATAACCGCACTCAGGCTGAATCGCTCCGGTATATCCTGGAAAAAGGGGGGCACGAAGTTGTCCTTGCTTCTGACGGGCAACAGGGACTTGAAGTGATCGGAGATCTCAGGCCTGACATTGTCCTCACCGATGTGATCATGGCCCCCATGGACGGGTATGAACTATGCCGCAGTATCAAGGAAAATCCGGAGACCCGATCCATTCCGGTCATTCTGGTCACCTATCTGTACAACCCGTCTGATGTGATCAAGGCCTTAGAATACGGGGCTGATAATTTTATCGTCAAACCCTATGACGCTGACTGTATCTACTCCCGAATCACCAATACCATCCAGTCTCTGCGTGATTCAGGTGATTCTCCGGTAACCACCCCCATCGATGTTCTCTTTTCCAACCATCTCTATAAGATCAAGGCTGGGAGAGTCCAGATTCTCAACATTCTCCTCTCCACGTATGATACCGCGATAAAAAACAACTGTGAACTGCAGGTCGCTGATGAACGCCTCCATTACCTGAATGCCCAGCTCCAGAAGGCAGTATCAGATCTCAGGCAGGCGAATGAGGAACTTCACCAGAAAAACCTTGAGAGAGGGAGGCTTGAGACCGCACTGGATCGTTCGAACAAGAAGTTTCAGTACATGGGCAGTATCATCCACCACATCCTCCTGACCCAGCTCAGTTCAGTGTATCATAATCTTGACAAGGCCCGGACCGGCCATCCGGACGGCAAAGTGGGATTTGGGAATTACTTTGTCAAAGCTTATGAACAGGTGGAAAAAGCACTCAATATCGTAAGAATTACGAGTGAGACCCTGGATCCGGTGATCCAGTCACCATCCTGGATGGATCTGAATAATCTTATCAGGAACTCATTCCGGGAAGTGGCAACCGGCACGGTCCGCGTCGAATGCAATCTCCCTGAGAACATCAGAATCAATGCGTATCCCCTGATCGAGAAGGTATTTGCCGAGCTTTTTGATAACTCAATCAGGCATGGAAAGAAGACCACCACGATCCGGATAGGATTTCGTGAGATGGGGGGGGTTCCGGTCCTGGTATACGAGGATGACGGTGTCGGGATCCCGATCCAGGACAAAAAGAAGATCTTCTCCCACGAATACGGGCTTTCTGCAAACCACGGTCTGTTCCTTTCAGAAGAGATCCTCTCGGTGACCGGAATTACCATCTGTGAAACCGGCCTTCCCGGAGAAGGGGCGCGGTTTGAAATTCAGTTCCCGGTCGGAACCATCCGCCGCGATCCCGAATCCCCCTCATCATAAGAACCGGGACAGGAATCCAATCCACCAATCTCAAAACCTAATTTTCGTAATGATTCGCTGAAAAGAAGAGAGGATACGGGATTTTTTTGTAGTCCAAATAAATAAGGATTATTAGTGCAAATAGGAGATCACGATGAGCTCACGGAATACCCTCATCTTTGAGGACATTCTGGCTGCCTTTACCCATGGGAAAAAATACCTGAGTATCTCCGAGGTAGCCCAGTTATGCGGCCATCACCGGCATACCGTGGCACGCTACCTTGACAGCCTGGTTCTGTCCGGCAGGCTTGAGATGAGGGAGCATGGACAGAAGAAGAAATACTACCTCTCTGATATTAAACCCGAATCATCACTCCTGAACTTCTCTTCTCATATTCTCATCATCCTCAACACGGATCTTACCATCAGATGGGTAAATGACAC
>CAZXRT010000319.1:0-3180 GCA_964642535.1 uncultured Methanospirillum sp. | reverse complement strand
CCTCCTTCTCCTGATCCAAGGCAGTATATAGAATGGAATCCCACCTTCAAACCTCAGAGTGTCAGTATGGTCTATCTTCAGAAATATCTCGAATCATGTGGCTGCGATCCGGATCTTGTCCAGTTAATCCGGCTAATATCACGGCAGATGGAACCGATCCGCAAGGCGTTCTTTGAAAACCAGACCTATGAGCATAGCATCAATGCTTCAGGAGAACTCCAGACCGCCCTTGATAAATGGTCTGATGCTCATCTGACAAAAGTTATCGGCGAATCGGGATATGTCAGGGAGATTGCATCAGAAGAACAGGATGATATCGTCAGGTTTGAAAATTCCCGCCGTGAATATGCGATGGTCATGGACCCGCTTGACGGATCATCCCTCATCTCCACGAACCTGACTGTCGGGACGATTGTGGGTATCTTTGAAAGCGGAGGTGTGATGCAGAAAGGATCCAACCTCAAGGCCGCCTGCTACACGCTCTTTGGCCCGCTCACCGTCCTTGTGGTATCTGTAGGAAAAGGTGTCCAGAGTTTTGCCTGGGATCCGGAGTCACAGCACTATTATCTCCTCAAAGACAAGTTTGTAATCCCGGAAGGGAAGATGTACGGCTCGGGAGGAACCCGGAAGGAATGGACTCCTGCCCATGAGAAAGTGCTTGACTATTTTGACGATGAAGGATTCAAGGTCCGGTATTCAGGTTCATTTGTTGCAGACTGCCACCAGCTCCTTGTTTATGGCGGGATTTACTCGTATCCTGCCCTGAAAAAGAGTCCGAAAGGAAAACTCCGGCTCCTCTTTGAAGCAATCCCGCTGGGATATATCATCACCCAGGCAGGAGGTGCGGTATCTGACGGATGCAGAAACCTGCTTGATGTGCAGCCTGAGCAGGTCCACGAGAGGACTCCGATCTACATCGGAAGCCGGGGAATTATCCGGAAAATCGAAGAGATTTATACCGGCCAGTAATCCGGCCGTTCTACTCCTCCCATCCCTTTCAGGAACATTTAATAAACCTGCATACCTTATATGAGGCAGATGGTTAGCAGCATTGTCCTTCCAATAAAAAAGGTATTTTCTCTTGTTGACAGTGTCATTTCTGTAGAGATGAAAGATGAAGGACGAATATTTCAGGGCCGGCTCGTTGCGGTAGATGAGTACCTGAACCTGCACCTTGAAGAAAGCAGGGAGACCACCCCCTCTGCCGACGGCCGTGACCTTGGCACCCTTGTGATCAGGGGCAACAACATACTCTCCATCGCCCCGGTAGCCTGAACTGATATGACGGGAACAGAGGAAGATGCATTCAGACTCATTGCATCCGAGTCTGAAGGTGTTCTGCAGAGTGAACTATGGAAGATGCTGGGAGTAGACAGCCGCAAATGCTCCCGTATCGTCAAAAAACTTCTTGACACCAACCGTGTTGAACGGATCGAATACCGCCAGGACGGAATCAAAACATTCCGCCTGATCGCACGGAAGGGTCCGGCAGATCCCAACTGTCTCATGGCTGGATCCGAACTCATCCCCTGCATCGCCTGTGAAGAGGAGTGCTCGGTCAACGAGTGCAATCTTCTTCTTGACTGGATGTATCAGCTCGCCATCTCGGATGTTGAGCAGGATTCACCGGCAGAAGATGTGAGCGGGGAAGAAGCAGAATAATCACTTCTTCTTAGGAAAAAATCAGGGTTCGTACAGGGCATTGCATTCCGGACATGATATTGCCGGTATGTAATACTTATGAACATACTCTTTTACCATTCTCCGGGCTGAGAACCGGGGGGCATTCGTCCGTATCGATTCTTTCATCATCTTAACCCATCCATGGGGAATCCCATCAATACCGGCATCATAGTAGAGCGGGACGATCTCATTCTCCAGCAGATCATACAGTTCTGATGCATCATCCCAGTCCCGGTCCCCGTTCCCTGATTTGGGATCACTCCCGAATATCCATCCGTTCTTTTTATTATACCCTTCAAGCCACCATCCGTCTCCGATCGAGAGGTTGAGAACCCCGTTCACCGCTGCCTTCATTCCGCTGGTTCCGCTGGCCTCGAGTGGCGGAACCGGGTTGTTCATCCAGATATCCACGCCCTGCACCAGGTACTTTGCTATCTGTTCTCCGTAATCCTCAACGAAAGCAATCCTTCCCCCAAACTCCGGTTGCTGGGCATACTGGTAGATACGCTGCAGGATACGCTTTCCTTCGTCATCGGCAGGATGTGCCTTGCCAGCAAAGATGATCTGCACCGGCTGCCACTGGTTGTTCAGGATCTTTTTAATCCGGTCAAGATCCTTGAATATCAGGTCTGCACGCTTGTATGTGGAGAAACGGCGGGCAAATCCGATGGTAAGGGTATTGGGATCGATGAGTGCTCCTCCGGCGACCACGTTTGCACAGTCTGCCTGGTACTTCATCCAGTCACGCCGTTTGAACTGGAGAATCCGGTTGATAAGTTTGATTTTCAGCCCGAAATGAAGTTCCCACAGTTTTTCATCAGGGATGCGGTCGATAAGCGCCCAGACATAATCCTTGTCATGATGATCCAGCCAGTCCGGACATATCTGGGAGAGATACCGGTTGATCAGCTGGATGAGCCGCGGGTTCATCCAGGTCGGGACATGCACTCCGTTGGTGATTGACCCGATCGGCACATCATCCAGCCGTTCCTCAGGCCAGAGGAAATGCCACATCTTGCGTGCCACCTCTCCGTGTTTCGCACTAACTCCGTTGGAATATGCTGTCATCCGCAGAGAAAATGCCGCCATGTTGAACATTTCAGGTGGATCTTCCTGATGCATCCCTGCCTTGAGGAATGTATCCCGGGACATCGCAATCGCTCCGTAATACTGGCTGAAGTACTTGTCAATCATCCAGTGCGGGAATTTGTCATGCCCGGCTGCTACCGGGGTATGGGTAGTGAACAGGGAGGTTTCCCGAACCTGCCTCCACGCTTCCGCCGGGTCAAGGCCGGTCTCCACCTTCTGCCTGAACCGTTCAACCAGGGCAAATGCGGCATGCCCTTCGTTCAGGTGAATTGCCGAGTAATTAACTCCCAGTTCATGGAGCAGGTGAGTTCCCCCGACACCGAGGACGATCTCCTGGAGCAGCCGCATCTCGTTGATGCTGCTATAGAGCCTGCTGCTGATATTGCGAAGGTGCGGAGGGTTCTGTTC
>CAZXRT010000318.1:0-3181 GCA_964642535.1 uncultured Methanospirillum sp. | reverse complement strand
TTTTCAGGCAGTTACAGGTAGAGGAAAGCTACCAGCATGATTCCGGTGATCAGGGTCAGAATCACGGCAACAGCAGCACATTTCCTGATTACTTCTCCCTCGATTCCGATACTGTCGATCACTGCAGCTGCATTGATGATCTTAGCAGGAGCGATACCGGATGCGATTCCACCTGCCACGGCATGGGCTGCATAGACTTTCATGAAATCGAGGCTGAGAACATCTGTGGATTTCTTGAGAATTCCATGGAACATAACGTTTGACGAGGTTTCACTTCCCGAAACAAAAGCCCCGAACAATCCGAGCAGAGGGCTGATTGCCGGAAATCCTACACCGAAGACCATTGCCAGGGTCAGCCCGATAACCGCGTTCATGTTGAGGTTTTCTGTGCCCGGTGCGAACATCAGGGTGTTATTGATAACTGTCTGGCCAGACCAGTCCATGATGTATGCAATGGCAAAGAAAGCCGCGGCAGCAAGAGTCGGTGCCCATGCCCGTCTGAGCCAGAGTGACAGGACCCGGGAAGCCTCTTGTTTTGTTCTGATAAGGACAGGTGCGGCGATGATAGTACTGATAAGTACCCAGAAATATGCCTGGTTAAGGAGTTTGAGGTCTACGGATTTGTTGGCAATGAGATGGATCTTTTGCAGAGGGCCGAGCAAACCATATAATCCTCCCTGGATGATCGGAATACTGATCACGATGCAGAAAATTACCAAAAGGAGCCACGGGAGAGTAGCCTTCCAAAAGGGCATAATTTCCTTTCCGTCCTTGATGATAGGTCCGGAATCTTTCCTCGCAATCATAGGTTTGCCCTGCAGTGCCCGAAGGAGAAACAGGACAATAATGGTCACGAGACCTGAAAATACTCCGACAAGACCGATTGCCGCGGGAGGGAGAATATGAACAAAGATGATACAGGAGATTCCCAGAGAAAGACCTGCGGTGATAGCAGGTAATAACCCCTTCCTTACCCCTGACATCCCGTCTGCAACCCAGAGCATTCCGATTGCAAATCCTGTTGAAATTACGGGCAGGAAGACCGCGATATTGTTTCCAAGCAGACTGACATCAAGATTGAAGACTGTCGCTGGTAGTGTTATCGGGACAGCGAGCAGAGAGAACGAAGTCAGCGGATCATATCCAAGACAGGGAAGGGCAACTGCTGCAAGCGGGGAGAACCCCAGAGCCAGCATGATCGGAGGGAGCATGGTAACCGGGGTTGCACCGATAGAAACCAGGAAAGATCCCAGACCCACGTTCAGGATCATGATCTGTTCATATCGTTCTGCCGCGATTGATTTGATGTATTCTGAGATCGCGGTGATCGCTCCGGTAATATCCATCATGGTCACCTGAAGAATCGTAAAAAGCACCATCAGGGATATCCCGAAAGATGCAAGTATTCCATTCAGTGACGCATATGCCATTACATCAATTGAGGTGTTGAAGAACACCACAGCGATTACTGCCGTCACGATCCACCCGATGATGCTCATCAGGGTTCCGGAGATCCTGAATATGACAAGTCCGGAAAAGATTACCGTGATGGGTACTATTGCCAGGATAAAGAGTTGAGCCAGATCCAATCCAATCTACCTTCCAGAATGTACCGTTCGATTGCACTATGAACGCCGGAGCCGCTTTTTTCCATACAGGAAAGACTTCCGGTATTCATGCACTGCACCAGTACTATGAGAGAAGAAAGGTTATATGTATTGTCAAATCATGGCATGGCATGTTATGTCATACAGTGTCAATTTTTTCCACACCGTAATGGGGAGGATGAAATGGCCTTTTTGATAGAAGATCCCATAAGGTACTATGTCATTGATGAACTGGTCTGAAGAGTTGAGTGTCGGAGTGAGTGAGATTGATGATCAGCACAAACGCCTGATTCTTCTGATCAATACCCTTCATGATGCCATGTTGGCAAAACAGGGGAAACAGGCGGTTTCAGGGATCCTTGATGAACTTGCCTCCTATACCGTGTATCATTTCAAGACTGAAGAGCAGTACATGGAAAAATTTGGATACCCGGCTTATCAGAGCCACCGTCTTGAGCATGGATCTTTTATTCAGAGCGTAGATTCTTTTATGAATGATTATTCTGCAGGAAAGCTCGGCCTCTCCATTGATATCATGAACTTTCTTCGCGACTGGGTTAGTAATCATATCAAGGGAACAGATAAGAAATACTCCGCATTTTTCAGGGAAAAGGGATTACAATAACTTTTATATTGAACTGATGGTGGTTATTTATGAGAACTCCAGATCGATTCCGAGGATTATGGGGGATGGACCGTTCCTATACGAACCAGGAATGAGGCTGATCCCTGTCACCTTCCCCAATTCGATCAGATATGTTTTTTCCCCGATTATGGAGAAATTTGATACATAATTACAAGAGGATAATTCTGATACATTCAGGTATCCGGGAAAGATCACATCGATATGAGAGAAACCATAGGTTTATTGTATTTCGGTGTAGTAAGGTATGTAATACCCCGCTCCTCTGTCAACCCGCAAATCATGTCTATATGCAGTTCAGCATAGTCCCAAGAACCGGAAGAGAATTTCATGGACGATCATTCTGAGGAACAGCGAAAAAAGATCATAGGTCTGGGTGCCTCTTCTCACCGGAAAAGTTACTATCCCGAATTACAGGAACAGATCGTCGAACTACGACGGAAAAATGAAGAACTCCAGGCAATCAATGAAGAACTGGTCGCAACCGAGGAGGAACTTCAGAAAAATTTCCGGGAACTGAAAAGTCGGGAACTGGAACTGGTCGAAAGCAGGGCTAACTTTCAGGCAGTTCTGGAAAACTCGATTGTTGCGATATACAAGCGGAATTATCTCACCGATACATATGATTATGTGAGCCCTTCAATCTCTGCCATCAATGGGTATTCACAGGAAGAGACCATGACCTTCCCGCTTGAGAGAATTCTTGAGTCTGTTCACCCTGATGATCAGAGATATGTCCAGCAGATGATGCAGGATGTCATATTGCAGGGAGGAGGTACATGCCTTCTTGAATACCGGTATATGCACCGGAACGGGCAGGAACTGTGGCTCAAGGATATATCGCGGATCGTGGTTGATGGTGAGGGTCGTCCTTTGTATAGTGTCGGGAGTATTCAGGATAATACCGAGCTGAAAACCCTGGAACTGATCG
>CAZXRT010000317.1:0-3184 GCA_964642535.1 uncultured Methanospirillum sp. | reverse complement strand
CTCATCAGGGAGATCATCAATGCCGGGCTTCATGCTCCCTATGCCGGTGCGACGCTCCCCAGAGAGGAGGAATATTTCCGGAGGTTCTTTGTTATCAGAAAGGAGTCTGAAACGATGAAGATCATACAGCCCCTCCTCTTTCATGAGATCAGGGAGATGGCAACCGAGCTCGAGAAGGCTGCAGGAAGAAATGATGAATTCGGTGATCTGGCGGGAGGATTTATCAGACGGCTTGCCAGGATCGTGCAGGACGGAAAAGTGCCGGGTGTCGGGACGGCTCCGTTCTTTGTGGTGATCGCAGAGAAGAAAGGATTTCCTCCGGTCGAACAGGCTTCCCTTGCTCATTGCCTGGAGAATATGTGGCTCAAGGCGACCGCTCTCGGGTTAGGATTCCAGCCGGTATCAATCACCTCACAGATGGATGAAATAGAGGAGTTTTGTGAGATTTTCCAGCTCCGGACCGGACGGTGGGGACTGACAGGATGTGCCATCGGGTATCCGGCAACCCAGCTTCCCCCTTCAGAAAGGCCGGACCCGGAAGAAGTTACCACCTGGCTCGAGTAATCATTCACCTGCTGCAGTGGATTATCCAGGTTGATATTCCTGTGATTCATCCCGACCATGCCAATGTGAGATCCCCGGACTATGATATCTCCATAAACTCTGTCGAAAACCTCCAAGTCAATGAAGGATGCAGTATCCATATGACCGGAATACCAGGTCTGATCTCACCATCACCGACCCAAGTCATGTTTCCGGACTGTATGCCCCACCCTTCATCTCCCCGTGACGACGAGGGAATCAGGCAACGGTCGATCACCGTCATTTCCGGACTGGTGAGGAATAACCCGAAGGCAAGAAGGATGTGGGAATTCCTCTCCCAGGATCCGGAACTGAATGCCCACTGGGACTGTGCAAACCATATCGCGGTCGGAAAACTCGGGATGAATGATCATGGAAGGGTCCATGCGATGGTGGCAGCTGCCTCCGGCCTGCGGATTCTTGAACTCCTGATTCATGCCGGAATCATGCCCGACGTGGTGCAGGAACAGACCGGAGATCCGGACGATGCTGCTCTTGTGGTGCTGACTGCAGCTTTATGCCATGATATCGGAAACCAGGTTCACCGGGAGAACCATATTTCCCACAGCGTAATGCTGGCCAATCCGGTGATCAGCCGGATTCTGCCGCATGTATACGATGATCCTGCCATGGCGGTGCGGATTCGATCCCATATCCTTGCTGCCATATACAGCCACCATGGCGATCCCCGCCCCCTGACTATCGAGGCCGGAGCAGTCTGCATCGGAGATGCATCCGATATGACGACCGGCCGGGCCCGGTCATCCTCTGACCAGGGAAGAGTTACGATCCATACGATATCAGCCCTCTCGGTTGATGAGGTTTCAATCGAACCCGGTACTGATGTGCCGGTTGAGATCCTGGTCAGAATGTCCAACTCTGCGGGTTTGTTTCAGGTACAGGAGATGCTGGGCCCCAAGATCGCAGCCGGCCCGCTCAGACAGCACGTGGAAGTGAACATCAGGTTTACCGATGAATCGGGAGGAGGAGAGCGACAGATCCTCAGTGGCATGAAACTGGTAAAAGGAGCCGTGATTAAGGGTTTTACATCCCGAAATTAATCAGGTGGACTCCGTGGGGGTTGATATCCGCCAGATTCCGGCCGGAATGATCAACTCAAACCGGGCTCCCCGGGATGGAATCCCGGTCTCCCTGATGGTGATACCGGTGATCGAGAGGATCTGTTTCGCCAGGTAGAGTCCCAGACCGGTTGTCTGCCCGAATCCGTTGTCAAATATCCGCTCTTTGAGATCTTCCGCGATCCCCACCCCGTCATCCTCGATGATCCACCGGCAGATTTCCCCTTCTGTGACAAAACCTGTCCTGATCATCTGCAGTGTCCCTCCATAGCGAAGGGAATTGTCACAGAGGTTGTAGATAACCTTTTCAATCAGGGGATCAGCATACACGTCAAGACCGGTAAGGGATTGGATGATCCGGACTTCTCCGGTGTTGCACGTGGACACTGCCCGGGTAAAGACCTCTTCAGCCTTCTGCCACACCGGAGGACTACCCAGGCTCTCATACGTCTCCATGAACTGGAGCTGGCCGTTTATCTTCTCTGACTGCCCGCCGATAATGAGAACCAGCCGTTTGATTTCAGGATCTGATACCTTTTCTGCAAGGATTGCACAGTAACTCATCAGGATATGGAGATCATTCCTGATATCATGACGGGTGATGGAAGTAAGCAACTGTTGTTTCAGGTTCAGCATCTTCAGCATCTCTTCCCGTGCTTTCTGATCAGAGATATCACGGGCAGTGATGGAGATACTCTCTGCAAGGGCCCGGTTTTTGGGAATGGGAGTAGCCGTTATCGCGAGATAAATCCGGGTGCCATCACTGCGCAGGAAAACTCCCTCATCACGAAACACAGCTTTTCCCTGCCCGACCTGCCGGATAAGATCCCGGGTCCGATCCGGAATCTCGGGAGGAAAGAGATCAGAGAGCAGATGATTCGTCATCATGCCTGCCTGTTCCCCAAAGATTCGTTCTGCTGCCGGGTTGAACGAGATGATCCTTCCATCAGTTCCGATGCTGATGATGGCATCATCACTGTATTCAACGATGGAAGCCAGGTGCTTTTGAACTGCTTCCGCTTCCCGTTTCGCCTCATTCATCTGAAGCACAAGTTTTTTCTGCGTATACAGGATGTAACCGGAGAGGACGGTGACCAGAAGAACCGTGATTGCGATGGTGATCAGGTGTGACTCCCATTTACTCAGAGAAGGGAGAAACAGTTCTTTCACAATCTCATATCCTGTCATCCCAAGGAGTGTTCCGATCGAGATATATAACAGCGGAGTTATGAAAGGAATCTTATCAGAACCGGAATCCGAACAGGGTAATATCATATCTTCTCCGACGGAACCAAGATGGGATCTCCATCTCACTCCTCAATCATACTCCATATGTTTCAGCCCTATAAATTCCTGATCGCCATACACGACCAGACAAACCCTACAAGAACCCGATGATATATCATATCTCCTGAAAGAACAGCCGGCCCTGATACCATCACTGATTTATGCTGCATGAGCTTTTTCAGAGGGGAATTGCCGGTATCGCTTCGATAAGAAGCAGGGGGGCCCGGATTCACACC
>CAZXRT010000316.1:0-3186 GCA_964642535.1 uncultured Methanospirillum sp. | reverse complement strand
CCGCATCTTCGGAGGCAGGGATTTCCATCGCCACATTCCACACCTGATATATTCAGAAGATAGTCCGTTATTGACGGCCCATGCTTCAAGGAACCGGTCCCACCGGCCGGAAAGGTCCGGATGTTCCTGCCTGAGTATCTCATATTCAGCTTCCAGCATGGCAGGGCAGAGCCAGCATCCGATCCGCTCAATTCCCATATCATAGAGTGGATTGTAGGCGATATTTCGCCATTTCAGATATAAGAAAACCTCAAAAGCCCGCCATGACCGGATCGGAGAACAATTGGTCTGGTTTGGATTTGCAGGATTGCAACTGAGCAGATCGAGTTCTGCCCGGTTGAATGATTCATACCACCGGTTCCCCTGAACGGTCAGAACAGGCCCTAAGGTATCCATCCACCGCCTGACCGGGGCCATCTTCACGACCTTACAACACCACCGGTTATCCTTTCCCGGAGGACCTGCTTTTTCAACACCGTGCCAGAAATCCCCCCCGTCCAGTGTTATCAGGTTATCAATGCCTGCAATAAACTCATAGGTCTCAGGAAACTCAAGGTGGGTATCAACAAAGTAGGCTTCTTCAATCCCCGCTTTTCGAGCCAGGGCAAGAACCACAGTACTGTCTTTCCCACCGGAAAATGAGACATTACAGTGAGAGAAATTCTTCATCTCCTGTTTGATGGACCGGATTGCAGAACGCTCGAGATCCTTGAGATTGTCGTAATTTCTCCGGATTACCTCACCCCAGTCAGGATCAGGGAAGGAACACTCTTCCACCCTGATAAGTTCCTTAATCCGCACGCTCCCTTCGCAGAGGATACCAGTCCCCCACCGGTTCCCGTACCTGACGATGACCGAGCCGTCAGGCTGCGTGGTAGTGACATCAACCTTCTTTCCCCCGATTCGGCGGGAGTTCCCGGATTTATCATCTCCGGTTCCGGGAGGGATCTCCACGATACCCCTGGTGGCATACGGGATGATGGACGGAATCGCTTCAGGAAGAAGAGTGAGCTCATGCTTCCGGGTGAAGGGATTAAAAGACAGCCATCCAAACCGGCTGCCATGGGCAATGATCAGTTCATTCCGGTCAAGACCACCGGTTTTATTCAGGAGCATAACAAGGGGAACCGGTATTTCTCCGAACCGTTCCCGTATCAGCCGGGTGATGAGATCATGATCTGCAGCCAGGGCCGGCCGTATTTCATAGGGTTTATTGAGGGCGATCGGCTCGCCCATGGCACCACACCCGCATTTCCTTCCGATAAGAGGAACATTGCAGGATCTGCACCAGTACAGAGTCTTTTTTACAGCCGGTTCCTGTTGCACGGTACTACTATGGAACGGACAAGGTGATAATAGTCCGCTGAAGGATCAGAACCGGCCCGGGTCCGTGTCCACATCCACGATCACCGGGCGATTCTGCTGCATTGCCCACTGGATTGCCCGTCCCAGGTCTTCAGGTTCAGTCACCCGCTTTCCTTCTCCCCCGCAGGAGCGTGCGTATTGAACAAAATCCGGGTTTACCAGATTCGTGCCGAAATTTTCATACTTCTCGATCATCTGTTCAACCCTGATCATGCCCAGTTCGCGGTTGTTGAGAATGACCACAACCATCGGAAGCTTTTCCCTGACTGCTGTCACAAAATCAGCCATCGCCATCACAAATCCCCCATCACCGGTGATACAGAATACCTGGCGATCAGGAGAGGCAATCTTTGCTGCAATCGCTCCGGGAAGCCCGAAACCCATGGTCGCGAGGTATCCTGACATCACCATCCGCTGTCTTTTCATCCTGAAATTGCGTCCAAACCACCACCCGTTCTCACCGACGTCGATGGATATCAGTGCATCATCAGGGATGACATCAGAAAGAACCTGCATGATATAGGGGGGGCGGAGAGGTTTTGCCTGTCCGTCTGCTTCCCGATTCCGCTGGGCATTCCATGGATCAGTTGCAGATCTGACCCTCTTCAGGGCAGTGATCCGTCCCCGCTGGCGAACCAGGGGGATGAGCCGGGAGATGACTTCGCCAACATCACCATACACCGGTAGAGAACGAATCCCCTTCCCGAGTTTCAGGGGATCACGATCTACCTGAAGAATCGGTTTATCTTCAGGAATCCGGGTCATCTTCGAGAAACCAACCCCGAGCGTGACCAGCAGGTCAGCCTGCTGCACCAGGTCCCTGACATACTCTGAACCCACGGTTCCAAGGATTCCTGCATAATGCGGGTGAACATCAGGCAATATCCCCTTGGCCCTGAACGTGGAGACCACCGGGGCGTCGACAGCCTTGGCAAGCGATACGAGGAGATCAGCATAGGCATACGCACCCCATCCTGCAATGATTACCGGGTTTTCAGAGGTATCAAGCATCGCCGCAGCACGCATCAGGGTCTCTTCGTCAGGCGATATCCGCAGTGATGGAAGCACTCCTGACGGAATGAAAGTGCCGGTTTCAAAGGCCTGTTTCTGGATATCATTCGGAACAGAAATCTGGGAAACGCCTGATCGGATCACCGCATGCTGAAGAGCGAGCATCAGGATTTTCGGGGCCATCATGCGGTCATAAATGGTATTGTTATACACACATACCGGCCTGAAAAAGGCATCCTGATCGATCTCCTGGAATCCTCCGGGACCGGAATACTGCATATCGACCTGCCCGTTCAGGGAGAGAACGGATGCATGGTCTTCTTTGGCGTCATACAGGCCGGTTGCCAGGTTTGTGGCACCAGGTCCAGCGATGGTGACACAGACGGCTATCCTTCCGGTCAGCTTGTTATAGGCCGAAGCCGCCATTGCCGCATTCTCTTCATGACGAAAAAGGGTGAACCGTGCTTTTTTATTTTTCCTGACAGCGTCGATGATCCCAAGAGAACTGGTCCCTGGAACACCGAAAAATTCTGTGATCCCAAAAGCAGTCAGCTGATCGATGAGTACTTCAGATACCGTCCTCTTTGAGGCGGATCTCTTCTCGATAACCAGTGAGAATGCTTTTTTCCCTGCCTGACAGACCGGACATCTCCAGTCATCAGGCAGATCAGGAAACTTTGCTCCGGGAGGTGTGCCGGTCTGTGGCTCTCCGGCTTTCTCCTGATACAGATACGAACAGATGCTGCAACGCCAAGCCGCCATAATTTCCTGAAAGAAAAAAGGAACCGGGGATATTTATAGATTCAGTTC
>CAZXRT010000315.1:0-3204 GCA_964642535.1 uncultured Methanospirillum sp. | reverse complement strand
AGTAATTGCCACGATGCGGAATTTAGGTTGCTTTACTCCCTCTCCAACTTTTTGTCGTTCACGAACATACATTTTCATTGATATCACCTCATGAGGATCAGAGGTATGATTCAGATGATATACCAACTGATATCCTATTTGCTATAGTGCGGTATTACTATTAAATACTTCCCCATCCGGTTGAATCAGTAGAATTAGATTCATGATCCTGATCACAGTATCGGACAATATGAGGGATCAGGAATCTTTTTCGGGAGATCAGAAGGGATAATCCTTTGATTCTTATTCAATGTACCGGGTCATGGGAAAAACACCTGCTTTCATGGCATCTTCACAGAATTTATGCCCGGCCAGCAGGTCTTTTTGAGCATAGTAATTATTTGCAATACAATGCCCGATACAGAGATTTTTTACCAGGCACCGGGAACAGATGCCCTTCAGATCTGAGGGAAGATGAACCCTGATGCTGCGTAACACTTCTGAACTCTCCCAGATATCCTTCAGGGTATCCCTGGCTGCATGACCGAAACAGAGCTCAGGCATATGAGATCCAATACCACACAGAGCATATGTTCCATCAGAGAGGACTCCGAGGATGGAGAAGATACCACACCGGCCACAGTTCCCATCGGGACCATAGATGGATGAGAGGGATCTGAATGCATAGGGAAGGTTGGTCATGAGGGGGATCGTCAGTTTTTTCTGCAGGTCATCCTGGACCCACCGGGCAAGGGCTATCTGTTCCGGGACACTGACCGTTGCACCCTCTGTCTCCATCACCCCACCTCGTGCTGTCGGGGTCACAAAGTTATATTTAACCGAGCCCGCCCCCATCTGCTGGGCAAACCGTGCCAGGTCTTCCATATCATCCTTGTTCCGGTCTGCAACAGCCATGATCACCTGGGGCCGGATCCCGGCACTGACCAGGGTTTGTAGTCCGAGAGTGACCCGGCCATAGGAACCTTTCACTCCTCTCATCCATTCATGGTTTTCCCGATTCCCGTCGATGCTGATAGAGATAAATGAACCCGGGCATGATGCGATGAGTTCTGCAATCCGGGGAGTAACAGCAACCCCGTTGGATTCAATCGTCAGCCTGAATTTCTTATCCCTGACATAAGTGAGAATAGGGATGATATCCGGGTGGATGAGGGGTTCGCCCCCGGTGAGCTTGACACCTGAAAGACCGGCTTCTTCTGCCTCAGTTATTGCCTTGACAAAGAGATCAAAAGGGAGGGCTTTTTCCGAACAGTCAGAGTTCTGAAAGGTCGGAGCAATCCAGCAGTGACGGCAGGCCATGTTGCAGTCGCCGGTCAGGTAGAAATAGAGGGTGTGCAGTGGCGGAATTGTATTTACTTTTGTATTCTCGGTCATAACGATCAGATCAGAACGGATTCTTTTCATCACGGGGTATCTGCGAGTCATCAAGGGGATTCATTGCCTAATCCTCCCGATGTGAAAGACTGGCGGTTGAAGCCAGGTTTCTTTGATATTTTTCTAAAATTTCAGGGGATACTGACAATCCTTCCCCCTTCTTTGAGAAATCTCTTCAGGCACCCTTCCGGGCTGGGAGCAAAAACACTTCCGGTCCTCGTATATCCACTGGCCGGGCAGTTGCCGGTGCACATCATGCGATAGTCACATGACCGGCATTCTTCAAAGTCAGAGAGGGGAATCAGGTATCTCTGGCGGAGCCGGACAAATTCAGGATGATTCTGCCATACCTCGCGAAGAGAAACCTCATTGATCTTTCCCAGGTCAATATGGGCAAGCATTCCGCAGGGAACCATCATTCCATCAGGGCGGACCGACATTTTACTCCACATACAGCCGCACCCGGTCAGAAATCCCCTCCCTGCAATGCTTCTTCCTTCGAGCCGTGCCTGTTCCATGGCCTGGAAATGCCTTCCAAGGGAGAGCGGGCCGGCTGTTGCTGTGATGCGTTCATGATACTTCTCTGCAAGAGCAAGAAGCGTCTCCATCGCACGGGTGAACTCAGGTGCGGAAAGGGTCACCTCCTCTTCATGGGATCGTGCAAGTCCGAGGTAGCAGGCACTATTCGTGGAGATGCTCTCCATCCCTATCTCGTCGAGGAGGAACCGGGCGATATTTTCCAGGTCCTGCAGGTTGTACCGGTGAATCGTAACCCGCGAGGTTACCGGAACTCCGGCATCCTGAAGAATCCGGATGCCCCGGACTGCTCCATCAAACGACCCATTCCCCCGCAGACGGTCATGGACCTCCGGACAGGAACCATCGATCGAGATCTGGACATGATTGCACCTGCCGGTTGACGCAATGGAGCGTGCAATATCAGAGGTAATGAGACCGCCATTGGAGAGGATGGAAAACCGCATCCGGTTTTTCACTGCCGCATCAATCAGAGCAGGAAGATCTTTTCTGATAAACGGTTCTCCTCCCCCGAATGTGACATCCATCACCGAACAGGAACCGCATTCATCCAGGAAACGTATCCATTCATCAGTTGGAAGTTCTCCTCCGGTATCTGCAGGACTTGTCCGGTGAAAGCAGTACCTGCATGAAAGGTTACAGCGGGAGGTGATGTCAAGATCAAGACTCTTTGGAGTCTTCATCAATCGCCTGTGTTCAGTCATCATCCAGTCGGGAATCGTGTGCATACCCGAGGCGGACGATCTCAGCGCAGAAGGAGCGGATCTCATCTTCCGGTTTCTCGGGTAGTCCTTCATACTCATCAGACAGGGTCTGGATAATCCCGGAGAGATCTTTTCCCTCAGCAAGAGCACGCCAGATCGTCACTCCGGTTGGAGACAGCCCGACAGCATTTCCGGTGTCAGGGTTATAGAGGAACGCCCAGTCGTCGTATTCCTCCCTAAGTGAAATTTGAGGGAGGGGAATTGGAAGATTGTCTGATGCAGCCATAATAACCAGGTAATTCAAACCGGCCGAGAACATCGTTCACGAGATTCAATCATGCGTCATAGTGCCAGGGATCCAGACCACCGGGTGCTTATCCAGACAGCCGGCAGCGATTTGAGAAAAACCATGAATGAAATTTATAGCAATCAGATTCGTCTCCTGATGTTCTATATCCTTCGAAGAGGTCACTCTTCCTGACCATTCTGATCTATCTTCGGCCCGCACCCGAATCAGGCCGGATTTCCGGTCCGATGGATCCTCCCATCCATAATGGAATATCAGTCCCCGGATATCAGCCGGGAGGAC
>CAZXRT010000314.1:0-3221 GCA_964642535.1 uncultured Methanospirillum sp. | reverse complement strand
TGTATGATATCACAGATCCTGCTCATCCCCGAAGTATTCGGGAAATTTCCGCTCCCGGCATGTACCAAAACGCCCGGATGATCGGAGATGATGTCTATTTCCTCAGTGCCGAAGACGGGTATTATTACGAACCACGGATGCCGGTGATCCTTGACGGAAATGAGGAGATGAAGGTCACATCGGTCTGGTGTCCGCCCCAAGGGAGAAATCTCCGGCTGAATACTCTGACTTCCTTCCCGGTACGGGGAGGGAGTTCCCCGGATGCGGTCTCATTTCTGGTAGGATGGGATACCACCCTCTATGTATCTCTGACAGATCTCTATGTCGCGTACCGGAATGACCGGTATACCTGGTCCGGCCCCGCTCGTTCCGAAGACCTCGCAGGCGCAGGTCTGTCAACGATGCCTGCTCAGAATTCAGTAATTCATCGGTTCTCCATCAGCGGGGGGGAGATCCGGTACAGGGCAACCGGAAGTATTCCCGGATATCTGCTCAACCAGTTCTCCCTGGATCAGTATGACGGCAATCTGAGGGTTGCAACCACACTGCAGGATTTCTCCATCCCTGAGGGACAGTACAGTAACGTGTATGTTCTGAACCCGGACCTGGAGATTCTTGGAAGGCTGGAGCATCTTGCACCGGGAGAGAAGATCTACTCTGCCCGGTTCATGGGTGATATCCTGTACCTGGTCACCTTCCGCCAGACAGATCCGCTCTTTGTTATTGATCTCTCTCTCCCGGAGGATCCAACCGTTCTTGGAAAACTAAAAATTCCCGGGTACTCTGACTATCTTCATCCGCTTGACCGGACACACCTGATCGGAATCGGGAAAGACACCTACGAAAACAGCGGAGGAGGGGTCATTCCAACAGGAGTGAAAGTTGCCCTCTTTGATGTATCTGATCTGAATGACCCGAAATTGACCGACAGTCTTGTAATCGGAGAAAAAGGTTCAGATTCAGCGGTTCTCACGGATCACCGGGCCTTTCTCTTTGACAAAGAGAGAAATCTCATGGTTTTACCCATCAAAGAAGTGGTACACACGCCGGTCATGGGAAGCCGCTATGACGGGTCTTACTCCATGAAGGTCTGGCAGGGGGCATATGTCTTCGGGGTGGCCCCGTCCGGCTTTACCGAACTGGGGCGGGTAACTCATGATTCTGGTGAGAATGAGGCATCCTGGTGGTCGGGATCCACGGTGCGGCGGTCCCTTTTCATGGACTCGGTCCTGTACACGATATCACAGCATGCAGTCATCGGTTCGGAACTTCGTGATCTCTCACGGGAGGTGATGAAGATCCCACTCTCTTCCTTACCGGAGGATCCCTGGTACATGAAACCCCTGCTATCAGTGCTGGAAGATTGATTCAGCCCTTTCTTCCTGCTCCCTTTTTGTCTCCTGGTGAACGGATTTCATCAGGGTCTTTCATTCCTGATGCTGCGGGTTATTGACTGAATGGTGAACCTGCGGTATGCTGCCCAGAGAAGGATGATCGCAATCGGCCAAATGATGGCCCATCCAACAAAAAGCAGGATACATCCGGTCAGGATGAGTGAGATGGTGCTCAATATGATCCCTTTGGGATCATCGCGCAGGATCACCAGGCCGGCCGCACATCCCCCCATATATGTCAGGATGAATGTGGCATTGGGAATCTGGATCAGGAGTGACAGCGGAACAACTCCTGTGCTGTATAAGGTAATGATTGCAGCAAAGCAGATTGCAAGAACGGCAAGTCCGCCTGAAGGGGTGTGGAAGCGGGGGGAGAGACGGGACAGGGCTGCTGGTGCACTCCCGTTTCGTGAAAGCGTGAATACCTGCCGGGATGCTGCCCCGATATACGCGATGGCAGGTGCAATGGTAATAAAAAGGGTGATGATTCCTGCGATGTATATTCCGGGTTTTCCGGCAGCGATTCCGATGAGGTGGATCAGCGAGACTTCCGAGACTCCCGGGCCGTAACTATGAGTGCCGATGACCGCACAGACGGTTGCCAGATACAGGATACTGATGATCACCGAAGCGATGATCGTCCCTTTCACCACGTCACGCCCGGGGTTTTCAAACTCCTCGGTGACATGCGAGACTGCTTCCCATCCGAGAAAGCACCAGAATATGAGGGTTGCGGCGTGACCGACACTCAGCCACCCGTTCACCAGAAAGGGGGAGAAGTTTGCTGGATGGATCATCTGCAGGCTTCCGGTAATGGCACCAACCAGAATTACCATGGTTGCAATGACAACCGCGAGCTGGACCTGCCCGGTGAGTTTCATCCCCAGATAATTGGATCCGAGCCCTATCAGGAGGATGAGGGCGGTGACCGGAATTCGGGCGTTCTCACCCAGTCCGAACGCAGTACATGCATACCCTGCACCTGTCAGTGCAATAATCGGGACTGCTATGATTGCCGAGGCAAGGAAGAAGTATCCGGTCAGGGACCCGATGTCAGGATTGAATGCCCGGGAAACAAAATGTGACACCCCTCCGGCATGGGGGAGCCTGACAGAAAGGAGGCCCATGGTCAGGGCCATCGGGATGGCCAGAATACACATGACTCCCCACGCCAGGAGTGATGCAGGGCCGGCCAGATCTGCCGTGAGACCGGGTAGAAGGAGGATGCCTGATCCGAGGACCGAACCGATATAGAGTGCGATGATCTGGGTAAGATTCAATGATGCTGTTTTTGGAATGGACGGGGGTGATGGCTGTTCAATGTTCATATATGCCCGGGTGTTGGTTTCCTCCAGGAGAGAATGCCGGCGGGAAGGTTTTCTGCGTGGATTATTTCTGGATCAGATGAAGAAGATGATTCCGTAACTTTCCCTGGCATAACTGGAGATGATATGCACGGTTTGTGTCTTCAGCGTTGGGTTTTCAGGGGTATATACCTGGTATCTCTTGTGTGCGTTCCCAGGCGTCAGAAGATGTGTCCGGTGTATTTTTCTTTCCCGTCTGTCTGCCTCCTGATGCCGCAGAGAGCCTGGGGACTGTTTTTATCAGAAACCTCTTTCCTGATCCGGACCTTAATTTCTCTCAGGATTTCCTGATGATCCCGTCAGATCATGGTGGCAATATCACATGTATCCGGGAATTTTGATTCTCTGTGCAATCCGGGCAATTATCCCGGGGATGGTAATTCATGACTGTCTATCTGAATGGCTCCATCAGGTATGATACACCTGATATCGCCCGTCTTCGTGCTGCAGGATACACCGCAGT
>CAZXRT010000313.1:0-3236 GCA_964642535.1 uncultured Methanospirillum sp. | reverse complement strand
AGTCAAAGGTAACATCGGCACCGGAAGGATACGAGTCGATCTTAAACCATCCATACTCTCCTCCAATCTGGGTCGGTTCAACTGTGATCGTCGGCTCAATCTCCACCAGGTTTGCTGTCTGATAGATCGTCTCTCCCGGAGCGGGATTGCCGCTGATGTGACCAGTCCAGTCCTGATACCCGCTCAGGGTCACCTTCAGCGAATGAGAGGGGGTGCCGGTGGAACTCACCTCGATCTGCAGCGGGGTTGTTCCTTCACCCACTCCGTCAAGTTCCACAAACGCACCCTGTGGAACAGAATCCACATAAATCCAGCCGGTATCCCCGCCGATCATCCCGGTATCACCGGGCATGATATCCCCGGGATCATTATCGGAAGGAGTGTCTGAGGCTGCAGAACAGATGACGCAAAGGCCGGTTATCAGGATCCACACAAGTAGTATACTCTTTTTTCCAGGCATGAGGACTGCCTCGTAATAAAGGAGTTTATGCATGATTGGATGAAACTTTCGGCGTCCGCAAAAAAAGTTCAGCGGATTATTTCCCGGAAAAAAACCCACAATATTCTGATATGCAGAAACTTCCCTGCGAGATCATTGTCTGGGATTCGTTGCCGGCAATCAGGGCAGCAATTGCTGCAGAGATGGTCGCTTCAGGATTGTCACAGAAAAGAGTGGCAGATATTCTCGATATGGCACCTTCAGCCATCTCCCAGTACATCTCCGGAAAGAGAGGATACCGGATTGATTTTTCTGATGAGGTCAAAGATGCGGTCACATCACTCGCCAATGACATGCGCGGAGGGGAACTGGAGGATCCGGGGCCACGGATCTGTGAGATCTGTTCCCTCATCAGGGGAACAGAACCCTGCCAGGTCTGCCACACCAGTCATGAAGAAGGTGAAGATTCTCCTTAAGGTTCCCGCCAGACCAGGACCACCTGTGATATCTCTCCGGCATGATCCCTGACCGTCGAGGTGGACATGATCACCTTCTTCTTTCGCCCGCCTTTCGCCCTGATAATCATCTTCAGATCCCTGACCGGTTTTCCCTGAACGGTCAGGGTGATAACATCCTGGCCCGCGTTCAGCTCGGGGGGGATGATGATCTGTCCCATTCCTCCAAGCAGTTCTTCTGCCGGATATCCGGTGATCACCTCAGCACCCCGGTTCCACGTAAGAATCGTTCCTCCGGCAGTCACAGTCAGAACTCCCTCTGCCATCGTTCCAAGCAGTGATGCCAGAAGTGCAGATGCACCTCCCCCCTCATGGAATCCGGAGATATCCCTGATGATACCCAGGATGTCATCCTGCCCTCCTGACGGGGAAGGAACCGGAAACAACCGGGTATCAAGCCACCGGGTTATCCCCGGTTCAGTCAGCGGGAAGACAAAACGCTTTGGTTCATGCTGATCGAGAACAGAATCAAACGCATCACGGATCACCAGAGCGGTCTTTTTGTCAAACGACGCGAGAAGACTGGATCCCGGTCCCGAGTCACCGTGCTCCCGAAGCAACGCCAGGCACGGCCCATTGGCATACCGGATCTCACACCCTGATGAACAGAGAAAGACCAGTTCATACGTCTCTTCGCAAAGAACGGAGAAGAGGGATTCATACTCCCTTCTTCTCATTTCTGCCTCGTTCCAGTCGGAGATGTCTGTGAAGAGGAAAATCTGACCGGGGATGCCGTTATACATCATCAGCTCGACAATCGTCATCCAGTATAAACGCTGTTTCCCGACGCAATCCAGGGTTACCATCATGGTAATGGCAGAATCGCGGTCAGCATCCGTTATCCTCCCCCTGATGTCTGCAGGCATTCCCTGGAGACTGAGAAGATCAAGAACATTCCTTCCCGACACCTCATTCTCATCACTACAGAGTAACTCCACTGCAGCGAGGTTGGCATGGACAATCCGGTACCGGTGGTCGGTCTGGCTCACCGCATCCTGCAGGTAATTCAGAATCCGGGTAACGGGAATCCGGGGAGCCAGAAAATAGACCTTCGCCTTCCCGGCAGACCGGACATCGGCAGCCCCGGAAAGACACATAATCTCAAGGTATTTTCCTACCGTGTTGCGGGATACTTTCAGTCCCTGTGCTATCTCCGATACCGTCATCCCTTCCGGATGACGGGACAGGAATTCCTCGATACTGGTGATATAGTATTCAAAGTTGTCCATCCCGCAGTACCCATGGGAGCGCAGGGGGTAAGAACTCTCATGAACAGTGATTCCTATTATCTGCACAAACGCTGATTCTCCGGTGGGAGAAGAACATGAGCAACCGGCTGCTTCACCAGATAAGTCCTTACCTCATCCAGCATGCAGAAAATCCTGTGGACTGGTACCCCTGGGGGGAGGAAGCAATCAACCTTGCCCGGGAGATCGGAAAACCCATATTCCTCTCAATCGGGTATGCTTCCTGTCACTGGTGCCATGTGATGGAGGATGAATGTTTCAGGGATCCCGATGTTGCCCGGCTGCTCAATCTCCATTTCATCTCCATAAAGGTTGACCGGGAAGAGCGGCCTGATATTGACCGGATTTACATGAACTTCTGCCAGTTGATGACCGGGACGGGAGGCTGGCCACTCAGCCTCTTTCTGACACCTGACCTGAAACCATTTTATGCAGCAACATACATCCCCCGGGCATCGATACAAAGCAGGCCGGGAATGCTTGACCTCATCCCCTATCTGGCTGAAATCTGGAAAACACGGAGAGATGAAGTCCTGGATGCAGGAGAGAAGGTGATGGATGCCATCAGGAGGGACATTCCGACCGCGGTGAAAAACGGAGAGAACGCAGGGATCAGCGATGAAAACCTTCATGATGCCTTTCATGCATTGCGCAGGCTCTATGATCCTGTTCATGGAGGGTTTGGCGGGTCACCGAAATTCCCCTCCATCCCTCAGATCCTCTTTCTCACCACGTATGCATCGGTTTTTGCATCGGATGATGCATGCCGGATGGCATTCGTGACTCTCCATGCGATGGCACGGGGAGGGATCAGGGATCATATCGGACATGGGTTTCACCGGTATGCAACAGACGAGGCATGGCAGATCCCCCACTTTGAAAAGATGCTCTACGATCAGGCGATGAATGCTGTCGCATATGTGAGAATGTGGACCCGGACCCGGGATCCGGTGATGAAAGAGGCTGCATCTGACTGCTACCGGTACATGATGGAGACACTCGGAGATCAGAACGGAGGTTTCTTCTGCGCTGAGG
>CAZXRT010000312.1:0-3259 GCA_964642535.1 uncultured Methanospirillum sp. | reverse complement strand
CACTGCATCGGGTGGGTTGCACACAGGTGCCTGTCAAAATAGTATAGCACCTATACCATTTAATCTCATGGATCCCATCCAGATCTCATGATTACAGCGATTATGGAGGATACATCTCAAGGAAATGGCGCAGATGTTCCTCCCGCAATTCCAGGGACCGATCAAGTGTTCTGCTGAGCCCTGACAAAGCAGAGAGGAGCCGGTCCTGATCGCACCCCTCAAGGCCTGTGAGAAAGGAGAGGATCTGCTGATCCAGCTCCCGGTGGAGCGCCTTGTGCCATGCAAATGCTTTCCTGCCGGAAGGAGTAAGGTGGAGAGAGATATTTTTCCGGTTGTCTGGATCTTTTTTCCGGACCAGAAATCCCCTCACCTCCAGTTTCTGTACCATCTGCGACACTGCTCCCTTGGTCACACCAAGACGGGTTGCTAGTTCAGAAAGATTGTCTGAGGGAAACCGGCCAGCCATATCGATCAGGTGAATCTCTGCAGCTGAGATCAGTTCTCCGTGACCAAGGTCAACCGCCCGGGATTCAACAAATGATGCCTTATGAACCACCTGAACCAGGGCGTCAAGGATCTGTGAGGATACCTGTTCATCCCCCATGTACACAAGAATCTGATCCATACCCTGTATCAGGTTATCGGGATGAAGCCGGGGAAATCAGGCAGAATACCATCAGATGAGATCAGTGAAGCGTGCGGGCTGCTCATGATACGATACAACCTTCTTTTTCGGGGTGAAAACTCAGTCACATGAATTCCTCTGATAATAGGAGAGAAAACCGTGAACTTACTGATGCCGCGAAAAACTGGCTTGCCATTGACGGCCTCTGGTTCCTGGTAATAGAAGAGCGTTTCGGACTTGATACCGCTATTGCATGTGATGCTGCCGTGTGGGAACAGTTCTCCAGAATCGAGGCTGAAAGGATCAGGCGCCGGATCAGTCTGCCCGAAAACGGAGGGCTCGATGCACTTGAAACGGCACTCAATCACAGGCTCTTTTCGTACATCAATGAATCTGAAATCCGGCGCCCTTCTCCGGATGTTCTCGAATACTACACGAAGACCTGCAGAACCCAGGATGCCCGATCGAGAAAGAATCTGCCATTTTTTCCGTGTAAACAGATCGGGATGATCGATTACCCCGTGTTTGCCGCAACCATCGATCCTGCCATCGTTACGGAGTGTATATCCTGCCCTCCGGATCAACCGGCTGGTGATTTCTGGTGTGGATGGAGATTCATTGTCAGGTAGACATTCCCGATGGAGCGGACAGACGGTCCGTTCAGGTTACATCCCTGGCAGGTGAATAGATCAGTATGAATCCAACTCCCCTGGAACTCTTCATGAAAGAAGCACCTGAAGTCGCCTCAGCGTTTAACAACCTGATTATGGCTGTGGCAGGCTCGCCAGGACTTGATCAGAAGACAAAACAACTGATCTATATTGCGATGAAAGCATCCACAGGTGATGCGGCGGCAGTCAGAGCCCATGTCCCCATGGCAAAACAGGCAGGAGCAACCCGCCAGGAAGTAATTGATGCAGTTCTCATGACACTTACCGTGGCAGGCATCAGAGGTGTGGTAACCTGCCTCCCAGAAGTTGTTCAGCAGTTTGACGAATAAAAAGAGGAATTACCGTCCCGGTCTTCCGCCACTGTTCCGGCGGGGCGGCGCTGATGAACCGGATCTTTTCCCCTGTGGCCGTGACGAACCATGCCCGCCTGGAGATCCGGGCTTTTTCCCCCGGTACCTGTCCGGTTGTCCTGGCTGGGACCCCTGACGGGAGAAACTGCCCCCTGACGCCCCTCCGGTTCCCTGTCCTGCAGGTTTTTTGCGTGACCGGACCGGAGGCCGTATTCCGTCAATCAGCAGATTGCGACCTTCAAATTCTTTTTCACTCAGGGCTTCGCGTGCCTTTTGTGCCTCAGCGGGCGATTTCATCTCGACAAAACCGTATCCCTTCTGCTCAACCACGTCAACCCTGACAACCTCTCCGAACTGGGAGAATAACTCCCTCAGCTGACCTGGCCGGACCGAATATGTAAGGTTTCCGACAAACAGCTTCCGGTTGTTCGGACCGGCACTTCCAGACTCTTTCCCGCCTGTTTTTTTCATGATCATCAGTCAGGTATGGCTCATATGACCCGGGGCTTATAACCCATGGCCATCTCAAAGCCCTCCTTTGGTATACCTGGGAATATGCTCAGTCATCCGGATATATAGGATTAATGGACTGAGATACATCTGGCATGAAACAGAATAAACCGGGAGAATCAATCAAGAAAAGACCGCATTATCAGGATGGATGGACCATCAGGTCACATCCAGGTTTTTTTCCGCTTGTAACCGGATCAGCCTCGGGAAAGACTGAATATACCGGAGAATATAACTCAACGAATTTAGCACAGATATCTGGCATCGTACGTGAGTTACAAGAGATATCCTCTTTTACAATATATAAGGACAAAAAATGCGGAGTCCACAATACATACTTATAAATACAAAAATGCAAAATCTTCATTTCATTCACATTATTGCAATACAATCCCCGTATACTCATTTTCATCTCCGGCTCATCTATCATCGCACCATATTCTTTCCAGGAAAAGACCATTTGTTCAATCCTGCTGGACGGGAAGAAGTATTACTCATCACAGGCATACGATGAACAGAGCATCATGATCCTACTTATCATAGCAGGCCTCGTCATTCTGGTTATTATCAGCCTGGTAATCTGGGCTGTCAGCATCTATAACCGGTTTTTCAGCCTGAAAAACACCCATGAAGCAACCCTTGGACAGATCAAGGTTGCATTGAAAAAGCGCCTTGACATGATCGAACAACTTCTCGGATCAGTCAAATCATACGCAGCCTTTGAAAAAGATACCCTGGAAAAGGTCACTGCAATGCGGGCATCGGTGGGATCAGCAAATCCTGCAGACCTCGCAGGAATCGAAGCAGAATCCCGATCCATGCTGGGACGGCTCATTGCCGTAATGGAAAATTATCCGGACCTGAAGACCTCACAAACGGTGTTAAACCTGATGGAGGCAATAAAACAGGTTGAAGACGAGATCGCCCGACAGCGGTATACTGCTAACAATGTCGCAGAACAGTTCAATACCATGATTGACACCATTCCATCCAATTTCATCGGCAGGATCATTGGCCTTGCGAAACTGCAATATCTCGAGTTTCCCGGGGAAGAGATCGAAAAAAGACCAGAGATCAACTTCTGATCGGTCAGCGTTCCGGTT
>CAZXRT010000311.1:603-3269 GCA_964642535.1 uncultured Methanospirillum sp. | reverse complement strand
ATTGTTTCAGATCGATTTTTTCGTGTGAAAGCATTTCAAGAAATGTGCTGATATCGATTGCGACAGATTCAGGGAGCTTAATTTTCATTCTTGGGTCAATTATCGCAAACAGGCGCAAAACGTCATTTTTATGCTTTCGCAAATCTCTCTCATTAACGTGTTCGCCATCAGCCTTTTTATGATTCAGTTCCAGCCATGCTGAGTTTAGATGTTTAAAAAAGAAAATGAGACAAACAGCTTATTCTTTATTCGGAAAATCAGAACGTTAAGATGTACACTTATTCAAGTTTATAGACAGGTCAAGTTTTGTAGCAGCCCGGAACTGAGTTAGTGTCATATTTGTTCGGAGCTGCGGTAGTTTCAGAAGATTGGCCATCATCAAATAGGTGTCTGTGACTCTTGTCGGCGTAATTACATTCCTTGGGAAAGAACCTTGAACTAATGCTAAAGGTGATGCGATTCCTTCCATTATGAGTTCTGCGGACAATGAAGTAGCGGTTTGTGTTTCAATTAGGAATTGCAGATATCTGAGCAGACATAAGGAAAGAAAACACATTACGAAATGACCTTGGATATGCTTATCGGTCCACACAAAAACTGGTCTTGCCTTTAGGTCGGTTTTCATGATTCGGAAGCTTTCCTCAATTTTCCAGAGACCACCATAAATTGTTGAGGCTTGTTCTGTACTTAGGCTCATATTGTTCGTGATGATGGCATAAAAGCCATCATATTTTTCAGCTTCGTGGATTTTCTGTTCATCGATAGACCAATTCTCTGTATCAAGATCCATTTGGAGATATTGATTGCATCCACGACGAATAGATGCTTTCATCTGGTAAGGTTTGTCAAGACGTTTAGCTAATCGGGTCAAAAGTCTTTCTCTGTCTTCGCGGTCTTTTTTCGCTCGTTTTGCAGAATATGTGAGGTGAATGTTGACGGGAATCAGTTTTTGTTCATACTTACAAGGACGTCCCCTCTTCTTTCCCGTTTTTGTTTCTTCTTCCCGCTCATTTTTTGTAACAGGGATTTTCACAAGCAGTTCTTTTTGAATGACTTTGCTTTTATAGAGGATCGCACCATCATCATTTACTTCGGATTCCCATCCGCCATCATCAAAAACAAGAGCTTTGAAATCTTCCGGTGACTTCTTTAATGTGTAACTGATGACAAAGTCATTCCCTTCACTACAGATAAACTCAAGATTCTTTCCGCTATTCAATCCTCTGTCAGCAACAATTGTTATCTTCTCCAGCCGATACAAATCTTTCAGCCGTTTTACCGATGTCATCAGTGTCCTCTGATCCATCGTGTTTCCAGGAAACAGCTCGTATGTTATTGGGATTCCGTGATTATCGATCAAAAGCCCCATCACAACCTGAATTTCATTATTTTTGTGGTCTTTTGAGAAACCGAACATCCGAAGTTCTCCCCATCGTGTACTTTCAAAAGAAATAGTCGTTACATCGTAAAATGCTTCTGGCCCTTTTCGCGATGTCTTTTTCTCAAAGAATGCGCTCAGATGTTTGATAAATGCATCCTTGTTGTCTGCCAGAACCTCCAGGACATCGTAAAATATGTCTATCCCTAAATGACTGATTCCAGCATAATTATCCTGCCCCATCGAACATACGCGGATGCTGTCGGGATTTGAGCATCGTCGAGCAGTAAGATAGCATATCGCCTGATTGATTCCTTCTGCATTCTTCTTGCCACAATTTTCTATGAAGAAGTCTCTCAAACCCATGATTTCCCAAAGCTTTTGGATGATAGCCTGTCCAAAATGATACGATGGAACGCATATTTCTGGAGATGAAAGAATCTCACTACTTACAGTTATCGATAACTGGGCTTTTTCTGCTTTCTTTTCTTCGGTTACAGACCTGGCTTTTTCTTTCAGTTTCTCTATGATATTGGGATCCTCTGCCAGCATACGTTCGTAATTCCCGAGCGTCTCGACCACATGAGCTTTGCGTTTATTAGTACCGGGAATTCGTGTGTCTTCTCGATATTGGATGACTTTTGCTTTGCCTTTACCAGATACGGTTACGTACATTATTCCTCCAACAATGTGAGGATATTATACTTGATTTACTCGTATTAGTCAACATATAAGTGATTATAAGTGCACTTAATAAATTGTATTTTCACGCATAAAAACAGACCGATTTCCTCGGTCTGCAACACTTTTTTTATTCGTTATCTTCTAAACTCAGGAAACAGATTCGGACATCGTTATTGAGGCAACTGCTGCTACCAGACTGCCAACGCTGGCTTTACAGATAATAACTACATAGCACTTCAATTACCGAATCCAGGCTTGTTTTTTACAGCCAGGAATAATTACATATGAATATCTGGTTATTATATATGCGTATGAATAAAAATGCCTTATTCCCTGTTAAATGCTCTTATTGTTTATGGAGAGTGTAATAAAGGACGGATGGGTGATAAGTACATCATGATGAGTGACAGGTATTTCTCGTCTGAGATACCTGCCGCAATTCCATTTATAATGGAATATATAGAATTTATGAGATAGTCGGAGAGATGAACTGCTGTGCCAGCGTTTATTGAAAAGCAGAAGGTAAAAAGCCTGCACGAGTGAAATCTGAAAAACTGGTTTTGCTTTTATGTATAAATACGTCTATAATCAAACGATAAAAGCT
>CAZXRT010000311.1:267-593 GCA_964642535.1 uncultured Methanospirillum sp. | reverse complement strand
GCAAAACAGAAAGCCTCCCGGAGAAGCTGATGATCGAATACTCACCTGGAATGCGCGTGATTATCCGTGATGAAGAATGGATGATCCGAAAAGTCGAAACGAACTCACTGGACGAAAAAACCATTCATTGTGTGGGGATTTCTCCGCTTGTCAAAGATCATGAAGCAATTTTCCTGTCGGCGCTGGAAAAGAAAATCGAGCTGGTGGATCCCGCAAA
Source organism: uncultured Methanospirillum sp. (assembly GCA_964642535.1). GTDB lineage: Archaea > Halobacteriota > Methanomicrobia > Methanomicrobiales > Methanospirillaceae > Methanospirillum. The sequence goes on along the minus strand of CAZXRT010000311.1, from coordinate 376 downwards.
GGTAAAGCTCGTGATCGATGACTCGCCATTCTTCCGCAAGTCCCGGTTGTTCATTGAAAGTCAGTGGCGTCAGCAGATTCCTACCGATTCCAACTTACATATTGGTCAT
>CAZXRT010000311.1:0-257 GCA_964642535.1 uncultured Methanospirillum sp. | reverse complement strand
TCCGGCACAAATAGCCCTGAGACGGCCGCGCCAGCGTATCCTGATCGCCGATACCGTCGGTCTGGGAAAAACGCTGGAAGCCGGCATTCTGATTTCCGAGCTGATCGCGCGCGGCAAAGGGAAACGCATCCTGGTCGTCACCGTCAAAAGTATGATGACCCAGTTCCAGAAGGAACTCTGGAACCGCTTTACCATTCCGCTGGTGCGGCTGGATTCTACCCGCATCCAGAAGATCCGCGCCTCACTGCCCTCAAACT
>CAZXRT010000310.1:0-3278 GCA_964642535.1 uncultured Methanospirillum sp. | reverse complement strand
AAGATCATGTCAGCCCTGACCGGTGGGCGGATGACCCTGCAGGAGCAGAAGGAACTGGGGGGAGAGGCCGATAAGTGCCCGGTATACCTGCTGAACCTCTACCACCTGGTTCCTGAAGACAGAGAGCTGGAAGAGATCCATCGCCGGTGCCGGTCCGGTGAACTCATGTGCGGGCAATGTAAAAAAGAGACGGCATCACGTGTTCTGGAATTTCTCAAAGATTTCAGGGAGAAGATGGCCGTTGCATCTGATCGGGTTCGATCAGAAAGGACCTGTTGAAAGATCCATCCTTCTCTTCTCTTCCCAAGGCAGATCGCTTCGTGCCGTGGATTTCATCCTGGAAGTATTATAATCCGGTCCGGTTCTCCTCCCACCAGTTCTGTTTGACCAGTCTGATACCGGATTTGCGTTTCAGGTCTATGCCTTCAGAAATATTCCTGCTCTCCCCGGACATCCCTGCACCAGGTACAGATGCCAGGGAACCTGGGTGAACTCCAGGTCTGTTTGTGATGGATAATCATGGCCTGGATCCGGATTCCAATCCTATTAATACTGATCACCGGCAATAGTATGAAAGATTTATGACTCATTCGGGATTATTCTCCCCGCTCTTTCCCGGCTTATTCTTCTCGTTTAGGTAGGGGTCTGGATCGTTCCGGGCCCCGGTATTCCTCTATTACTCTGAACTTTGGTTATCAGGAGATATTCGTATGCAGACCAGGATAAAACTGAATCACGGTATAATAATGCTTGTATATCATGGATATGGACAGGAGGGATCATGCAGTTATCCCTGAATGAAAAGCGGCTGCTTCTTGAACTGGAAAAGGTGGAAGCCGGATCACCGGAAGAGCTGGGAAACCTGCTGGACCGGCCGGCTGAATCAGTTATCCAGTATGGCGGTCTCCTCTCTCAGAAAGGACTGGCACGGGTGAACCGGTCAGTTGCAACCCGGGTTCTCCTTACCAGGGAAGGCTCCCGGTATGTGACCGAAGGACTGCCAGAACGGCAGTTATACACGAGCTTTGAAGAATCCTCTCCGATTGCAGACCTCAACAGGCATCCTCATGCAAAAATCGGACTTGGCTGGATGAAGCGTCTGGGATGGGTAAAGATAGAGGGTGGAGCGGTAGTCAAGACCGGGAATGCTCCTCCCTCCCCCCTGGAATCCGGCCTGAATAACCCGGATACTGCCTCACCAGACATCAGGAAAGAACTGGTTAAACGTGGTCTGGCTGCTGAGGAAGAGTCAGTAACCTATACGATCTCAATCACGGACGAGGGCCGCACCTTTGCTGCAGCAGGGCTTGACCTTGTCGAAGAGACCGGAACTCTGACCAGCGACCAGATCAGTTCCGGGGCATGGAAGGATCTCACTCTGCGCAGGTATGACATCACCAAAAAACCCCGCCCCGTCTGGCCGGGAAAAATTCACCCCTATCAGCGTCTTATCAACGAAATGCGTCGGATTCTGCTGGATATGGGATTTACCGAGCTCTATGGAGGAATCGTTCAGGGTGCATTCTGGAATTTTGACTCTCTCTTCCAGCCTCAGGATCATCCGGCCCGTGAGATGCAGGATACCTTCCATCTGAAAGAACGATCCGATCTCCCGCATGGGTGGGAAAAGGTGCGGGACATTCATGAACATGGGGGAAACACCTCATCCTGTGGCTGGGGAGGAAAATGGGATCCGGAAAAGGCAAAAGCAACCGTGCTCAGGACCCATACCACGTCTCTGTCTATCCAGCACCTCGCGGCTCATACCACTCCTCCTGTCAAGGCTTTCTGTATCGGCAGGGTATACCGGCGTGAGACGATCGATCCCACCCATCTTCCTGAATTTGAACAGCTGGAAGGGATCGTAATGGATGACGATGTCTCATTCCGCCACCTTCTTGGATACCTGAAGGAGTTTTACGGAAGAATGGGTTTTTCCAATGTCAGGTTCAGACCTGCATATTTCCCGTACACCGAACCCAGTGTGGAGCCTGAAGTCTGGATCGACGGGCTTGGATGGGTTGAACTCGGCGGTGCAGGGATATTCAGGGAAGAGGTCACGGCCCCGTGGGGGATTAAAAGCCCGGTTCTTGCCTGGGGCCTCGGGGTCTCACGGGTAGCCATGCTCAGGATGGGGCTCTCTGATCTTCGTGAACTCTACCAGAGTGACATTGACTGGGTTCGAAGGACACCGGTCATGGCCCGTTCCTGTGGAGGTGACTGCTGATGCCGGTTGTCTCCCTGCCGTACAAATATCTTGAAGAACTCACCGGCACCGACCGAAGAACGATCATTGACCGGCTGCCGATGATCGGCTGTGACATCGAACGTATCCTTGAAGAGCAGGTGGATGTGGAGTTCTTCCCTGACCGGGTGGATCTCTACTCCACCGAAGGGGTAGCCAGGGCTATGAAAGGGTTTCTCGGTCTGATATCAGGGGAAGAAGAGTACCCGGTCTCCCCGGCATCGATCGACTTTCACGTGGATGAGAACCTGAGAGAGATCCGCCCCTACCTCGGATCTGCAGTCATCCGGGGTATCGCCCTCTCTAACGAGGCCATCCTCAGCCTGATGGGTGTTCAGGAAGCCCTTCACTGGGTGGTCGGCAGGGGCAGGTCCAAAGTCGCCATCGGTATTCATGATCTTGACAAGGTCACCCCGCCGTTCCGGTACTATGGGGCCCCCCTCTCCCGGAGTTTTGTGCCTCTTGACTATTCTGAGGAGATGACCCTGTCGGAAATTATGGAGAAGCACCCGAAGGGCCGGGACTATGCCCACATCGTGGAAGGCAAACCCCTGATGCCGTTGATCGAGGATCATGACGGGAATGTCCTCTCGTTCCCGCCGATCATCAACGGCGAGCTCACCCGGGTGACTGAATCGAGTCACAACCTGCTTTTGGATGTGACCGGGACTGATGAACGGGCGGTTATGACAGCCGTAAAGGTGATCACCACGGCCCTCATTTCTGCAGGTGGAACCTGTGAAGCGGTCCGGATCAACGGAAAGCCCTGTCCTGATCTTGCCCCGACAGTTCGTGAGGTCAGTGTAGCGGCCTGCAACAAACTGATCGGCTGCAAATTGACAGGGCCGGAAATAGCAGATGTCCTACAGAAGATGCGATACGGGGCAGAGGCATCAGGACCTGACACGGTCAGTGTCCGGGTGCCCTGCTATCGGGCAGATATTATGCATGACTGGGATATCTTCGAGGATGTCGCGATAGGGTATGGTTTTGACAACCTTGATACAGCACTTCCGGCAACCCCTACGTTAGG
>CAZXRT010000309.1:0-3283 GCA_964642535.1 uncultured Methanospirillum sp. | reverse complement strand
CGCATGAGGCATGAGATCCGGTTCTCGGGATTTGGCGGGCAGGGGATCATCCTGAGTGCGGTGATCCTGGGAAGAGCGGCTGCCCTGTATGATAACCGGTATGCGGTCCAGACCCAGGTGTACGGACCGGAGGCACGGGGGGGTGCATCCATGAGCCAGGTTGTCATTGATGATCAGCCGATCCTGTTTCCGAAGGTGAAAACCCCGGACCTCTATGTTATCATGAGTCAGGAAGGGTTTGAAAAGTACGGGAAGAGTGCAGGAGAGCAGGCAACCATGCTCATCGATTCCGGCCTTGTGCATGACCGGCCGAAGTGCCGCTGTGTTGCTATCCCGGCAACCCATGAAGCAAAGACCCGGCTTGGACGGGATATCGTGGCGAATATCATTATGCTTGGCAGTCTCATCGCAGCAACCGGGGTGGTCACCCCAGAAGCTCTTGAGAAAGCGATCCTGGCAAGCGTTCCGAAAGGGACTGAAGAACTGAATCTGAATGCGATGCGACTCGGGTTTGAACTGGTCCACGATGCAGAGGGTGAGATGCGATGAAGTTTCTGGAATATGAAGCAAAGGAGATCCTGAAAAAAGCAGGAATTCCGGTACCGAAGGGAGTGGTTGTCAGATCAGGTGATGATCCTGCTGGGGCCGCCTCACAGGTAGGAGAAAAGGTGGTCGTCAAGGCCCAGGTTGACGTGGGTGGCAGGGGAAAAGCAGGAGGCATCCTGATGGCAGACTCCCTGACCGTCCGGGATACGACAGAGAAACTTCTCAGTACCTCTATCAAGGGAGTGCCGGTTCGTTCGGTCCTGATAGAGGAGCGGATTGCGATCACCCATGAGTATTACCTGTCTATCAGTATTGATCGGGCAACCGGATCACCCCTGATCCTATTCACCGCGAGTGGAGGAGTCGAGATCGAAGAGGTTGCCAAGACGAGCCCTGATGCAATCCGAAAAGCCGTGGTTCATCCCCTGCTCACTGATGTCCCGGGGTACACGATTCGGTATCTCCTGAATGGATCTCCCAAAGAACTGGGCCCGGTGATCAACCGGCTCTATCATGTATTCAAAGAACGCGATGCCCTTCTCGCCGAGATTAACCCGCTCGTAACGACCCCGGACGGGGTGTATGCAGCAGATGCGAAGCTCATCATTGATGATAACGCCCTCACGCGTCAGGGATTCTCTGAAAACCGTGACCTTTCAGAACGGGAGCGAAAGGCAGAAGAGTTCGGGTTCTCTTTTGTCGAACTTGACGGCTCCATCGGGGTTATCGGCAATGGTGCCGGTCTGACGATGGCAACCGTTGATCTGATAACAACCCTCGGGGGCCGCCCGGCAAATTTCCTGGACGTCGGGGGTGGAGCAGACCGGGTCAGGGTCGCCCATGCCGTCCGGCTGCTGGGATCGATGCCTGGTGTCTCGGTTATCATCGTCAACCTTCTGGGAGGAATTACCCGGTGCGATGAAGTTGCGGCAGGGATCATCGATGCCGGAGTCAGCCAGCAGGTGATCGTCCGCCTTGCCGGAACGAATGAAGAAGAAGGCAGAAAGATGCTGAACCAGCATGGATACCGGATGCTTGATACCATGGAAGAAGCGGTGGCTGCCGCGGTGGAGGCTGGAAGATGATATTTGCAGATAAATCCACCCGCGTCATCGTGCAGGGAGCGACCGGGAACCAGGGCTCCTTCCATATCGGCAGGATGAACCAGTATGCCCAATCGGTTGGTGGATATGGGGTGGTTGCCGGTGTCACTCCTGGCAAGGGCGGGCAGGAATCTGCCGGGGTTCCGGTGTATGACAGTGTTTCCGAAGCGGTATCTTCCCATGATGCAACGGCAGGTGTCATGTTCGTCCCCGGGGGTGCTGCGGCAGACTCAATCATGGAAGCAGCTGATGCCGGCCTTGAACTCGTGGTGGCAGTCACCGAGCACATCCCGGTTCATGACGTGATGAAGGCAACCGCATATGCCCGTATGCAGGGATGTACCGTCATCGGACCGAACTGCCCTGGTCTTCTGAGTCCTGGTGAGATCAGCATGGGGATCATGCCTTCTCACCTCTACTCCCGCGGTCCTGTCGGAGTGATCTCCCGGAGCGGAACACTCACCTATGAAGTCGTTCATGAACTGACCCGGGCCGGTATCGGCCAGAGCACCGTCGTTGGAATCGGTGGAGATCCGGTGATCGGACAGACTTTTTCCGATGTGCTCGAACGCTTTGCACAGGACTCGCAGACCCGTGCCGTAGTTCTTCTCGGAGAACTCGGGGGCAATCTTGAAGAGGAAGGAGCACGAATGGCAGAACTGCCGGTAGTTGTCTTCATCGCAGGCACAACAGCCCCTCCTGAAAAGCGCATGGGCCATGCCGGTGCCATCGTCTCGGGAGGCGAAGGGGATGCAAAATCAAAAATTTCCCGCCTGAAAGCGCTGGGTGTTCCGGTCGCTTCCCGGCTGTCGGAGATTCCCGGGCTGATAAAGGAAGTTCTGTAGGGAGTCGTATGTCAATATTAGATAACATCAAAGGGAGGAGTCCAGATGAAGGAGAGCCGGGAGGAAAATTCAACCCGTTCCGTCTGCTTGAGATCGGCGAGATCATGGTCAGGTACACGGATGGGATCCGGATCAAGGACTTTGTCTTCCTTGCGATTCTCACCAGTGAACGGCTGATCCTGATCGACAGTGCCAGGCAGGGTTCCGGGCAGATAACCAAGGAGATCCCGTTCTCGGTGATAAAAAAGGCTGAACTGGAACGAGATGAACGCGACAGACCAGCTCTTGCAATATCCATGGAAGTCGGAGATCAACAGCGGGTGATGAGGCTTGTCTTCACCGGCCTTATCAACGAGCCTGACACCGAATGCCGGGAATGGTATACCGCGATTAACGGATTCCCGCCGGAACGCATTGAGAAAGCAGAAGTCCATCTTGATGAACCTGCTCCGGTATCCCGGCCGGAACAGGTTACCCCGGTTCAGACTCCTCCCCCGGTTCCTGAAGTGTCCACGCCTCCTCCGGCTGTCCCGGTCCCGGAACCGGCACCGCCCGCTGAACCTGCCGCCCCGGTCAGGGAGCCTGAGCCAATACCGGTTCCGGAACCTCCCCAACCGGTAGTTGCTCCTTCTCAGCCATCCCGGGAGCCTGCCCGGCCCGAGATGCAGAGAACTCCATCTGCTCCTGCATCCCCGGTCAGATCTCCGGTATCATCGCCCCCTTCCCGGGTCACCGTCTCTCCACCTCCCCAGCCGGTCAGACCGCGGACATCCGGTCCGGTCATCCAGC
>CAZXRT010000308.1:0-3288 GCA_964642535.1 uncultured Methanospirillum sp. | reverse complement strand
ATCCCTTGATCGGCAGACCGTCTCTGGCGCTGTATTGGATGGATTTCATCTCGGCAAGTTCTTCTTCATGCAGCCAGGGGGCCAGGTCAAAGAGCTTGTTCAGTTTCCAGGCGCGCACGTCCAGCCAGTAGTAGCTGCCATAAGTTCTATCATTTGAGGAATATATGATATAGATACTCTCATCGAGGTCGGAATTCACCACCACATTCTGGTAGAGCGGCAGCTTGGCATCCACAAATTCCTGAATGCGCCTGCGGTGATCGTCGAAGAGCTGATACTGGCCCCGGTCCGTCTCAAAATACACTCCGGTGATCACTTTGCGCTTGGTGGACCGGATCAGCGTGTTGACGTCCACCTCGGGATGCGCGAAGATCACTTTGTTTTCGGTCTGGGTGTCCAGATTGTATTCAACGATCGCCGCTTTATCCCTGCCCACATTGGATGAGGCATACAAGGCGCGGTTGTCAAAGGTGAAAAACAGAGGGGCGAAACTCTCCCGGAAGTTATAGACGGCAATCTCCTTCCACTCGTCAGCTTCCGTGGGCCGGTAAAAAACGCCGTTGTTGACCCCGTCTGAAGAAATGGCCAGACGCAGCTTGCCGTCGTGATCGCAGAGCCAATCCGTGATGTCACCCCAGTTTTCAGCTACAATCTCCATCTCACCGCTGTTGACGTTGAGGCGGTAGGCGTCAAAGAGCTCTGGATTGCGCTGGTTCATGCAGAAGAGGATGTGTTCGTCATCGTTGATCAATTCATCCAGCAGCATACATTTGACGTTTTCCAGAGGGGTGAGATCGATGTGATTGCCGCCATCCCAATCGACCGCGATCAGCCTCACGTTTTCGTCACCGTCCTTGTCCATAGCGTAGATGATGCGCTGGCCGTTGGCCCAGAAATAGCTCTGGACGTTCCGCTCTGAGACGCTGGTCACCCTCACGACCTCACCGCTTTGCAAGTTTTTGACGTAGATGTTTAGCCTTCTTTCCCAGGGCTCCATCCAGGATAGATAATGCCCCTTGGGCGAGACCATAACATAGCACTTTTCGGGATTGCGAAAGAAATCCTCCATAGGAATCTTTCTGGCCATGGTTCCTCCTGCTTGCATATAGCGATACCTGTAACGATAATGTTGTATGTGATTATTTGTCAAGGGGAATTTGGGGAGAGGGGGAAGTGAGATGCTACGAGTGGGAGAGCTTCGCTGTGAGAGCTCTGCGTGCTGGTGAGACAGCGTGGCGAAACTGTCTCACCTACCCAATACCTCAAAACTCTAAAACTCAAAAACTCTGAAACCCCAATACCCTACTGCTGAAAAGTAATTACAGCCAGTCCGTTGCTCTTGCCCACCCACAGTTTTCCCTGGGGGTCCAAGCTGATGGTCATTATCCTTTCTTCCGGTCCGGCGATCAGTTTATGCTTGATCAGTTGCCACTGGGTGCCATCAAAGCTTACCAGGCCAACGGGAACGGGATATCCTTCGTCCGTTTCCGAGACATCCATCCAGAGCTTACCATCCGGGGCGATGGTGATGCTGGAGACATAATCGCCTGGGATTTCAGAGTTTTCGGTGTTGTAATAGGTCCAGTACTGGCCGTCGAATTTGGCCAGACCGCCTCCATAAATCCCGCCTTCAGCCAGGCCGGCCAGGCCCATCCAGACATTTCCATACGCGTCGATGGCCAGGCACTGGACGCTGGTAGTGCCTTCCAGGGGACCGTGGGTCTTGAAGGCCTTGCCGTCGTAGGAGCAGAGTCCGGAGCCATGATCCCTGTCCCAGGGGCTGTAGGTGGTACCCAGCCATTTGACGCCGTCCGGACCGATCGCGATGGCGTTGAGGATGTCCTCGGCCAGCTGGGATTTCTTACTGGTAAAGCTCTGCCAGGTTTCGCCGTCGTAGCTGGTCAATCCTGAGCCTTTTAGGATCCCTTCTTCCTCGTCCATCTTCATGGCGCTGATCCACAGCGTGCCTTGCTTGCCCTTCGCCATGCAGGTGATGGCCCATCCTTCAAAGGGGCTGGATTTGGGGATGGTGGCAGTGTAGTTGTAGGGGTCCAGCAAAGCGAGGCCGTTATCCGTGCCCACCCAGACGAAATCATCGTCCTTTACAAGCAGGGCGGTGATCATGTCGCTGGGAAGATCGGTGTTGTGTGAATCCAGGACGCTCATGATGTTGGGGCTGTCCAGAGTGGAACCCATAAAGCCGGCCTCGGTACCGATCCAAGCGGCGAACTCGCTGAAGGCAAAGCAGTTTACCTGGGTATATAAACCTTCCGCGGGTGTGACGGTATAAGCTGATGGGCTCAGGACCTTCGCGGCGAAGATATTGCCGCAGATTAACAGGATGAGGCTGAGGATGAGAGTCTGTTTCATAGATGTTCCTACTTGGTAGATGGTTTGAAGTCTCTGACCGGGAAGATATTATCAGTATCCCGGTCGTTTTTTGCATGATCTACATCATTCATACATCAATATGGTATTCCCGGCGACCAGGGCCAAAGCCTTGATTCCAGATGGTTTACATTTCGCAAGCTTTTCTACTCCCTTGATAAAACTACGACCCTTTCAACATCCCCACAAAGTCTTTTTTTGTCAAGGACAAAATCCCACCTCTCCGCATCCTGCTACGGATGCGGATAGACAAAAGAAGTGATTGACAGGATAGGCCCCTCATTGAAAAGAGATTCCAGCCCGGTTCACAGGGACAAACAACAGGGAGGAGATGATGGACAGACCCAAAGTGCTGCTATATGTCTGCGCCTCAGTGGATGGCAGGATCACGATGGCACCCGGCGCGACCATGTTTGACATCTACAAACAGCCTGAGCTCTACGCGATGCTCTGCGGCTCTGAAGAGTGGGAAAGCTTTTCAAGTGCGATCTTCGAGCTGCATAAACCCGATATGTTTCTGGAGGGGAGCAACATGGTGGTGGCCGAGGGAGCGGAACTGACTGAGCTGCCAGGCTTTGAGGGTGATCCTGAGGAGTTGTATGAGGATTATCTGCCGGAAGACATCCTCAGGCGTCCCGGCAGGAAAACCTGGACCGCCGTGATCGATGGCCGGGGTAGATTCAGAAACGGCTACACCGCCGATTGCGATGATCCCTCCACCTTTATGGTGCACCTGACCTCCCAAACGGCCCCGCCTGAATACCTGGCCTTTTTGCGCCAGCGCCACATTCCCTATCTGATTGAGGGACAAGACAGAGTCGATCTGCCCCGGATGCTGGAAAAAGTGAAGGCCAAACTGGGCGTCAGCACCATCGCCACCAGTTCCGGAGGACGGCTAAG
>CAZXRT010000307.1:0-3289 GCA_964642535.1 uncultured Methanospirillum sp. | reverse complement strand
CAGCACCCGTTCAACGCCTGTCTCGGCCCGAACGAATCACAGGACCGCACCCTCATGCTTGCTCTCTCATGCGGGTTCCTCTCCATGATCGCCGTAGCCGTGATGTCACTGGTCTTCATCGGACTCCTTGCAGGAACCGTGAATCTCATCATCTCGCTGATCGCCTGGTTCTACTGTTACAAGTCATACATTGAGCTCTCCAAGCGTGACGCCTATGCATGGCTCGACTCCAAGCCGATCATCGAGGTCGGAGGTGACCAGTAATGACCTGGATTCCGGTCCTCCCCGAGTTTGGTCTCGGATGTGACGTGTTTGCAGGATTTGTCAGCCAGCAGGGTGAGTCACTGGCACCCATCATTGCACAGGTTGACAAACTGGACAAGACTGCTGATGACATCATCGGAATGCTCTCCGGAGAAGGCAGCTTCCTTGAGTCATTCCCGAACCGCGAGAAGTCCCTCGTGTTTGCAGGAGCCATTACCGCCATGTGGTATGGTCTTGCCGTAGGACTGCTCCTGGCAGGTGTCATCGTACTGGCCCTTATGTAATGAGGTGATAGAGATGGCAAACAAAAAATCACCGGCCAGTGGCTGGCCGATTGTTCAGGGTGACTTCCACACCGGAGATCCCCAGAGCCCGGTCGCAGTCGTGACCATGGGTTCACACCTTGACGAAGAGGCGATCTGCAAAGCAGGAGCGGCTATTGCCGGATCCTGTAAGACTGAAAACCTCGGGCTTGAGAAGGTTATTGCAAACATTATCTCAAACCCGAACATCAGGTACGTGCTGACCTGTGGTACGGAAGTCAAGGGTCACCTTTCAGGACAGAGTCTCATCGCCCTGCATCAGGGTGGTGTGGACGGCGGGAAGATCGTCGGATCCAAAGGCGCCATTCCGTTCATCGAAAACCTCTCTGCGGACAACATCAAGCGGTTCCAGGAGCAGGTCGAGATGGTCGACATCATGGAAGCCGAGGATATCGGTGCAATCTCCGCGAAGATCAATGAACTCAAAGCCAAGGATCCGGGTGCATTCGACTCCGAGGCAATGATCGTTGAGATCAAAGAGGAAGGCGGTGGCGGTGAAGCAGAAGGCGGAGAAGTCCGTCCGATGTCGGCCGAAGTAGCCCTGATTCACGCCCGGATGAAGACAATCCAGATGCTCGTGACTGACATCGGATACCAGGACAAATTTGCTGCCGGTGTATACGGCGGTAAGGTCGAGGGTCTGATGATCGGACTGGTTGTATCGTTTGTTATCATCGGACTCCTTCTTATGGGACACGGGGTGGCATAAGTGGCAGATGATGAGAAGAAATCAGGCCCGGTCAGAATGGCAGCCATCGAGGCCATGGTCACTGATATAAAATACAAAGGACAGATCCTTGCCCGAACCAACAAACTCGAATCCGGTATCATGAACTCCGGAGTCATCGGGTTTGCAATCGGTCTTGCAGTCGCCCTGCTATTGGTTGTCCCTGTTCTTGTGGGGGTAGTGTAAATGGCAGACAAGGGAGAAGCAGCAGCAGGCTGGCCAATCGTCCAGGGTGATTTCCACACCGGCGACACCAAGAGCCCGGTAGCCGTTGTCACCATGGGGTCACACCTTGATGAACAGGCAATCTGTAATGCAGGCGCCGCGATCGCAGGATCCTGTAAGACAGAGAACCTCGGACTTGAGAAGGTCATTGCAAATGTCATCTCAAACCCGAACATCAGATTCGTTCTGACCTGTGGTACAGAAGTCAAGGGTCACCTTTCAGGACAGTCCCTGATCGCCCTTCACCAGGGCGGTGTGGACGGCGGTAAGATCGTCGGGTCCAAGGGTGCAATTCCGTTCATTGAGAACCTTTCTGCAGAAAATATCAAGCGGTTCCAGGAACAGGTCGAGATCGTTGACATTATGGAGGCCGAGGATATCGGCGCAATTTCCGCAAAAATCAACGAGCTCAAGGCACGGGACCCCGGGGTATTCCCAGGCGGACCAATGGTTGTCGAGATCAAAGAGGAAGGCGGGGGTGCCGGTGCAGTATCTGCAACAGCTAACCCACAGTTCCTCGAGATCGAAGCAAAACTCGATGCAATCGAGACTAAACTCGAGTTCGTCAACGGAGAAATGACCCAGCGTGTCGGCCGTAAGGTCGGACGCGATATCGGTATTCTGTACGGTATTGTCGCAGGTCTGATGACATACGTCATCGTGACAGAATTACTGCCAAAACTGCTTGAAATAATCGCAAAATAAGAGGTGATATAAGATGTTCATGTTTGAGAAGGAACAGACGGTCCTTGACTTCAACGGTCACAAGATCGGAGGACAGCCTGGTGAGTACCCCCGTGTGCTTGGTGCATCCATTTTCTACAACAAGCACGAAACCGTGCTCGATGAGCACACCGGAAAGATTGACAAGGCCAAAGCAGAGGCTCTGTGGAACCGCTGTCTTGAGCTCTACGACACAACCGGCCACTGGTATTTCTGCCAGATCATTGCAGAATACGGAGAGGCATTCGAGAGCTACTTCAACTGGTTCACCGAGATCGATGACGAGTTCCCATTCCTGATGGACTCCTCTGCACCGGCAGCACTCGCCCACGCCTGCAAGTACGTTACCGAAGTCGGTATCGCAGACCGTGCAGTGTACAACTCAATCAACGGTTCAATCGGACCTGAGAACATCGAGGCTATCAGGAAGTCCGATGTTGATGCAGCAATCGTTCTCGCATTCAACCCGGGTGACGCAAGCGTCCGCGGGCGTGAGAAGGTTCTGACAGAAGGAGGCGTTGCCGGTCAGGAAATGTCCATGATGGCAATCGCAGAGGCTGCAGGTATCAAACGCCCCATCCTCGACACGGCAGCAACCCCGCTCGGACTTGGATCCGGTGGATCATTCCGTGAAATTCTTGCCTGCAAGGCAATCCACGGCCTGCCAACCGGTGGTGCATACCACAACATGACCGTCTCCTGGACCTGGCTCAAGCGCTGGAGAAAGAGCGGTATTCTTGACCGGTACAAAGATGCAGGAGTTCTTCTTGAGCAGATGGGACACCACCACTTTGGCGGTGTTGAAGGTATCCGTCAGGCTGCCTGGTCCTCTGCTGACATCGGCTGTAACATTATGGCAGCAACCCTTGGTGCTGACCTTATCATGTTCGGTCCAATCGAGAACTGTGAGGCAACTGCAACCGCAATGGCATTCAGTGACATTGTCCTTGCAGAAACCCTCCGTGAACTCGGTGGGGATGTTAAGGCCGAAATTCACCCGATCAACAAACTGGTATAAACCAGTATT
>CAZXRT010000306.1:1702-3325 GCA_964642535.1 uncultured Methanospirillum sp. | reverse complement strand
ATGGCGTCAGCCTCCTAAGCTGAATGTCGGGGGTTCAAATCCCTCCACGTCCGTACCTTTTTTGAGCGTATGCACGCAGCAGCATTATTCCGAATTATCAGGCCGACAAACGCATGTGTTGCCGGTCTTGCCGGCATCCTTGCCTATATAATTGCAACCGGAACCCTCACTCCCGGCGTCTGGATCGTTTTTTTGATGATTCTGCTGATCACAGCAGCCGGAAATGTCATCAATGACTATCAGGATGCTGCAATCGATGCCATTAACCGGCCTGACCGTCCGATTCCATCCGGAGAAATATCGCGCAATGAGGCACTCTGGTATGCTCTCCTCCTCTTTCTCATGGCAAATGTCGCCGGTCTCTTATTTGCCCCGGTCCCCCTCATCCTGATCGCCCTCATCAACTCGCTCCTTCTCTGGTTGTATGCATCACATCTGAAAATGATGCCCCTGCTGGGAAACATCGCAGTTTCATACCTTGCCGCGAGCATCTTCCTCTTTGGCGGAGCGCTTGAGGGGTGGGCGGGAGTCATGGCCAACCTGCCTGTTGCGGGTGCAACGTTCGGGGTGATGATTGCACGGGAACTGATCAAGGATGCCGAGGATATGCCGGGTGATGCTGACCAGGGAGGCAGGACATTTCCGATCCTCTACGGGCTTAAGCCCTGCCTGATCCTGGCCGGTCTTGCTGCATTGTCCGGTGTCGTCATCTCCCTTCTGTTATACCAGCGGTGGGGACTCTTCTACCTTGCCGGGATCATCCCGGTGGACCTGGTAATCCTCTTCGGTGCGTTCAGTGCCGTCCGGTACCGCACTCCGGAAGAGATAAAAAAAGGAAAAAGTGCTACCATCGTGAAAATCGGAATGTTTGCTTCTCTGGTGGTATTTCTTCTTTCTGCGATCCTTCTCTGACAATCACTGATACTTACCCGGGGAGATACTGCTTCATCTCTTCCGGGATGAGGGCGGGATCAATTCCCAGGAGTGCCACCTCATATACCTCGTCCCAGTTAACCGTAGTCTCGACACACCCGTCCTTTGTTGTGACAATTCCCATGGACACAAGGTTGAGCTGACCGGCCATCTCTGTCCCTTCCTTGATCTCCATCAGGCATCCCACCCCGATGATCGCTTTTGGGCGGTACCGCTTTATCATTCGCTTGATAAATGAAGAACCCGGGACGATGAAGAACTTATACCCCAGTCCTTCAAGCTGTTTCTTGGCTGCTCCTACTCCGCACAGCCCGCATGACCGGCACTTGAGTCCCTCTTCGTGAAGATGTGCCGGACATGCACCTGCCCTCAGGCACTGGGGGAGAAAAACTGCCCGTTCTGATACCGGAATTGCCATGAATGCCTTTCTGTTCAGGGTATTCTGAAGAGTGACCATGATCCTCAGAAATTCCCGATCTTCAATCCCGAAGAGCTTGAAGAGTCCCCGCATCATCCCTTCAAGGAAGATAAGGCCAGCCCGCATGAACTTCGGAAAGATGAGGTTTCCTGTCCTGATGGCATGAATTGAGAGGATAAGAAGGATAAACCCGGAGATAAGAATCCCAAGAAGAAAAAGGATGGTGAGCTGGCCGATGAGGATCATGATCTGGGGGTACAGATCAAAATACC
>CAZXRT010000306.1:0-1602 GCA_964642535.1 uncultured Methanospirillum sp. | reverse complement strand
AGGATGGTGAGCTGGCCGATGAGGATCATGATCTGGGGGTACAGATCAAAATACCACGCCATTCAGTTCCTCTCCCCTTCTGCCCTGATCTCTTTTATTCTGTCGATATCCTGTGGAATTGTGAATATCCCGTGCTCTGTGATGATCCCGGTGACCAGATCTCCTGGAGTTGCATCAAAAGCGGGATTGTACACGGCAACTGAATCGGGAACCAGCACCCGGCCTGCGCATCTGGCAATCTCATCCCTGGATCGCTCCTCGATGATGATCTCTGACTCTGAAGCATTCTCATCAAAGGTTGAAAACGGAGCCGCCACATAAAAGGGAATCTGGTGTGCTCTGGCACATACTGCATGCATGTACGTGCCGATCTTGTTGAAGACTGCATCACGGGTGATCCGGTCTGCTCCGACGATCACCAGATCGATCTCTCCTTTCCGCATCAGGGAGGCAGCCATCGAATCGGTGATGACTGTCACATCAATCCCGTCACGGGCCAGTTCCCACGCGGTCAGGCGGGCTCCCTGGAGCAGTGGCCGGGTTTCACAGGCATATACCCGAACCTCACACCCGTGACTGACTGCAGACCTGATGACCCCGAGTGCCGTCCCCCATTCCCGGCAGGCGAGCGCTCCGGCATTACAATGGGTGAGGATATGGCATGAGCGGGGAACAATGGCAGATCCGATCTCTCCGATGGCATGACAGGTCTGGGTATCCTCATCAGCCACGGCCTCTGCTTCAAGAACGGATCCTTTTCGCGCTGATTCAACATCATTCTCCCGCAGAGCACGGGAGAGAACACGGTCAATCCCGTAAAAGAGGTTCACCGCTGTCGGCCTGGTTGATCTCAGCAGATCGGCCGCTGCGGTTACCTCCCTTTTATATGCCGAAATCTCTGTCTCCAGGCAGGTACATGCTGCCAGGGCGACTCCGTATGCTCCCGCCACCCCGAGTGCCGGTGCTCCCCTGATGTCAAGACAGCGGATAGCACCGGCCAGGTCTTCAACGCTGCCAGCCCGTCGCTCAGTTTCTGTCTCTGGCAGGAGGGTCTGGGCAATATACCGGATCTCCGGGATCTCCGGATGAAAGGTGACTGGTTGCAGGGGAAGGTTACGAAGTGGCATGCTTCCCCTGCAGGCAGCTGATAACCGCCCGCATTGCTGCTGCTCCGCCTTCGGCCACTGAATCCGGGATATCCATCGGCTCACGACAGGTTCCGGCCAGGAAGATGCCCGGGCGGAGAGAGAGGATATGGGTGACTTTCTGGTCTACACTCTCAAAAAATCCTGATTCATCACAGCTGATGCCATACCTGCCGGCAATGGCTGCTGCATCCGTCTGGGGCCTGAGGCCGACGGAAAGGACGACCAGATCAGCCTGTAGTTTCAGCACCTCGGAAGTTTCGGTATTTTCCACAAAGACCGTGACATAGGAACCGTCCTGGTAGATATCTCCCGGAAGGCCCCGGATAAATTCCACGCCAGCTTCTGTTGCCCTGTTGTAGAACTCCTCGTATCCTTTTCCGTATGATCTGATGTCCATGTACAGGAGGCTTACACGGGTCTGTGGGGATTTTTCCTTGATCAGCAGTGCATTTTT
>CAZXRT010000305.1:0-3335 GCA_964642535.1 uncultured Methanospirillum sp. | reverse complement strand
CCGGATCCCGACGATCCGCGAGGACCCGGTACTGATACCGGGGATCGGAGGCACTGCGTAGGAGATCTCCCGCAGGGTCTCAAATCCTGAAAGCATTCCAGCCTTCTTCAGGGCATCATACGCATCGCCAAACATCTCTCTGTTCTTTGCTTCAGACCCGGCAAGTTCTGCAGCAATCTGCTGGTACCGGATGACCATCGCATCCAGTTTTTCCTGCAGGATGTCATGCCCTTTCCGGGCAATGACCTCTCTCCTGCGTAGTCTGAGCAGTTCAACCCGGGTCGGCCTCACTCCAAGAACTGCTTTAGGCACCTGCTCCTCCCGGGCTTTGTGGATAATATGCTTCGATAAACCGGGGATCAATCCGCTTGAGTTCCTCCTCTGGAAGGATGGTCAGAAGATTCCAGGCCAGATCAAGTGTATCGGAAAAACTGCGTTCCTCGTCATCCTGCTGCCTGATAAACCGGTTCTCAAACTCATCAGAAAACCTGATATACAGCCGTTCTGCAGGAGTAAGTCCCTCTTCCCCCATCACCGCAATAAGGCTGCGAAGCCGGAGCCCCTGGGCATAGGCAGAATAGACCTGGTTTTTTACATCCGCATGGTCGGCACGGGTCCGCCCCTCACCTATTCCTCCCTGCATCAGCCGGGAAAGGCAGGGAAGAACATCGATCGGTGGATAAATGCCTTTTCGGTGGAGATCGCGGGATAACACGATCTGACCTTCGGTGATGTACCCGGTCAGGTCCGGGACCGGGTGGGTGATGTCATCGTCAGGCATGCTCAGGATCGGGATCTGCGTGATGGATCCCGGATTTCCTGCAATTCTGCCAGCCCGTTCGTAGATGCTGGCAAGATCGGTGTACATGTATCCCGGGTATCCCCGTCTGCCGGGAACCTCTTCACGGGCTGCAGCGATCTCACGCAGTGCCTCGCAGTAGTTGGTCATATCCGTCAGGATCACCAGCACGTGCATCCCTTTCTCAAACGCGAGAAACTCTGCCGTAGTCAGGGCAAGTCTTGGGGTGATGATCCGCTCGATCGCCGGATCATCAGCCAGGTTGAGGAAGAGGACTGCCCGCTGCAGTGCCCCGGTCCGTTCAAAATCACGGATAAAGAAGGATGCTTCCTCATACGTGATCCCCATTGCCGCAAAAACAACAGCAAACGCCTCTTCCTGGCCGGTTACCCGTGCCTGCCGGGCAATCTGGGCTGCCAGCTGGTTATGGGGAAGTCCTGCACCGGAGAATATCGGTAGTTTCTGACCCCTGACCAGGGTGTTCATCCCGTCTATCGCAGAGATTCCGGTCTGAATCGAGTCACGGGGATGCTCGCGTGATGAGGGATTGATCGGGGATCCGTAAATGTCCCTGACCTCTTCAGGGATGACGGGTCCTCCCCCGTCTATCGGGCCGGCAATCCCGTTAAAAACCCTCCCGAGCATCTCCTCGGACAACGCGATCGTCATCGTGTTCCCGGTGAACCGGACCGTGGTCTCCCGGGTATCAAGGTCCCGGGTCCCGCCAAAGACCTGGACAACGGCCCGGGTGGAACGGGTCTCAAGAACCTGGCCCAGCCTTTTTCCTCCGGCTGGCATGGTGATCTCAACAACTTCCCCGTATGCCACCCCTTCTACTCCGTCAACCACGATGATCGGTCCGACCACCCTGCTGACTGTTGAATAGACCCGTGCCTGAGTATCCATCACAAATCCTCCCCATGAGGAAATGAAGAGGCGGTAATATCCTCGATTGCAGCGTATATCTCCTTCTCTTCCTTCCCGCTCACCGATCCCATCCGGGAAAAGAGGGGAAAGACCGGAATTGCCCGGATCTCAGACGCTTCCATCCCTCTCTCCACCGCTTTGTCAGAAAGGGCAAAGAACCTGAATATCACGCTGAGCATGCGGTACTGCCGTTCCGGTGATGAGTAGGTATCAACCGGGTGGAATGCAAACTGACGCAGGTAACTCTCCCGAATCACCTCGGCCTTGATGATCACCAGTTTATCCTCTTCGGGAAGAGTCTCCGGGCCGACCAGCCTGATGATCTCAAGAATCTCAGACTCACGCTGGAGGATCTCCATCATCTCCTGTTTCAGGTAGGCCCAGTCTGATCCTGCCTGCTCTTTCCACCAGGGATCCACAATGGTGGTATACAACGAGTATGACATCAGCCAGTTGATGGCAGGAAAATGGCGCTGGTATGCAAGTTCTGCATCCAGGGCCCAGAAAACTTTGACGAGACGGAGGGTATTCTGCGTCACCGGCTCTGAAAAGTCACCTCCTGGCGGTGATACCGCACCGATGATCGAGATCGATCCAAACCGGTCTTCTGACCCGAGAAGTTTCACTTTCCCGGCCCGTTCATAAAATTCGGCAAGTCGCGAGCTCAGATATGCCGGGTACCCTTCTTCACCGGGCATCTCTTCAAGCCTCCCTGATATTTCCCGCATCGCCTCTGCCCAGCGGGAGGTGGAATCTGCCATCAGGGCAACATCATACCCCATGTCCCGGTAATACTCCGCGATGGAGATTCCGGTGTATATTGAAGCCTCCCGGGCAGCAACCGGCATATTGCTCGTATTTGCAATAAGCACCATCCGTTTCATGAGTGACTCGCCGGTCCGGGGATCATGCAGCTCAGGGAACTGAGTCAGGACATCAGCCATCTCATTGCCACGCTCTCCGCATCCGACATACACGATGATATCGGCATTCACCCATTTTGCCAGTTGTTGCTGTACAACCGTCTTTCCTGACCCGAAAGGTCCAGGAATTGCGGCAGTTCCTCCTTTCGCGAGGGGAAAGAGGGTATCGATGATCCGCTGGCCGGTGATGAGCGGTTCATCAGGGTCCAGTCGTTCAATAGTCGGCCTCGCATCCCTGACCGCCCACCGCTGGAGCATTGATAGTTCCTTCTCTCCGCTCTCTGTCTTAATTACAGCAATCGTGTCGGTAATCCGGTATTTTCCGTGTGAGACCACCTTCGTAACCATCCCCTCCATTCCGGGAGGAACGAGGATATGATGAAGGACTGCTCCACTCTCCGGAACACTGCCGATCCGATCGCCAGGTCTGACCTGGTCTCCGGTCCTGGCGGCAGGGGTGAAATCCCAGCGCTGATCCCGATCAAGGGCCGGAGCTTCGATCCCCCGGTGGATCATGTCCCCCGTCTTCTCCCTGATGATCTCAAGGGGTCGCTGGATTCCGTCATAGATGGTACCGATGAGACCGGGACCCAGTTCCACGGAGAGGGCAAGCCCGGTCCGCTTCACCGGTTCTCCGGGAACGATGCCGGTGGTCTCTTCGTACACCTGGATGGTCGCAACATCCC
>CAZXRT010000304.1:0-3337 GCA_964642535.1 uncultured Methanospirillum sp. | reverse complement strand
GGAGATTTTTACCACTGGTAGGTATACCGCCAGTATGGGTAGTTATTCGTAAATGTCCGGTATCCCCGGTACAGGTTGTCATAAATCCGTGCCATGTACATCTCCTCGTTTATCTTTTTGAAGTACTGAAATGCTTCATGGATCCTGCCCTGCTTATACAGGGATCTTCCCATCCCGTAATTGGCATCATGATTCTCAGGATCCAGTTGTAATGCTTTGGAAAAATCTGCAAGCGCTTTTTCATCAAGATCCACTTCCTGATATGCAGCACCACGGTTCACATACGAAGTCGCACTGTTTGGAGTCAGGGAGATGGCATGGGAATAGGCATCAATGGCTCCAAACGGATAACCCTGCTGGAAATGAGCAAATCCCAGACTAACCCACGCATCGGTCAGGTTTGGATTGATATCCACAATACGCTGATATATCTGCTCTGAAAGATCGAACTTTTTGGCACGGTCTGCTGCGTACCCGGTATTCAGGAGAGCCAGGGTATTGTTCGGCTCGCTGGCAAGCACTGCATCATAATAATGGAGAGATTCGTCCCCCCGGTTCAGTTTGCGGAGGGTTTCAATATACCCCTGCCAGGCCATGTCATAATCTGGTGAGAGTTCAAGAGTGCGCCGGAATGATGACTCGGCGGTGTCGTAATCCTTGATCCAGAAAGAAGCATCACCTAGCATATACCAGGCATCCGGAGAATTCGGACTTATCTGGGTTGCTTTCCTCGCTGCAGCGGCTGCCCCGGTATAATCCTCCATATCCTTTTTTGTTTTTGCCATGTACAGCCATGTTCCGGGATCATCAGGATTGATACGGGTTGCATTCTCAAATTCTGCCAGCGCCCGATCATACACTCCTTGTTGCATCATCAGAAATCCGATATTCGTATGGGTCGCGTCATTGGATGCATCAAGTTCCAATGAACGGTTGAATGCGGCAAGTGACTGGTTGAAATCCCCCATATTGGCATACGAAAAGCCAAGGTTTGACCAGGCCCGGGCAGAGTTGTTATCAGAGACCAGGACCTGCCGGGTAATATTTACTGATTCCTGGTACTTCCCAAGCGAATTGTAGACACGCGACAGTTCGATCATCAGTTCTGGATCAAGCGGATGTTTACTGAGAAGATCGGTGTATTTCTGGGCTGCCAGATCATATTTCATCGAACGGAAGAGAAGATCAGCCTCGATCTTCTGATTCGAGATATCATCAGGCATCAGTGTGTTCAGCTGTCCGTACGAGACAGCTGCTTCAGCATACCGTTTTGAGAGCCGGAGAAGATCCCCCAGTGCCTGCCATGAAGACGCATCGCTGCGGTTCAGCATGAGGGCACGGTCGTATGATTTTGCTGCTTCATTGTACCGGCTGAGATTCATGTACATTTGCGCCTTGGATACCCAGAATGAGGATGTGTTCGGGCTCATATTGGTTGCAGCATCATACCGGGCAAGAGCGTCTTCATACCTGCCGATCGAAGCATACAGGTCTCCCAGTCCGGAGTACGCCTGCACATACCCGGGATGGGCTGCGATCACCTGTTCGAATTCACGGATCGCCTCGTTTGTCTTTCCTTCGTGGGCAAGAATGGTGGCCCGTTCATTACGGGAAACAGGATCCCCGGGGTCCAGCGAGAGGGCACGGTTGTATGCAGACAGAGCCTCATACTCCATCCCCGCCTGTCTGCGGGCTTCTCCCGCTTTTATCCAGAGGTCAGGATTTGTACTATCAAGATTGAGGGCGGCATCGATGAGGAGGAGAGCATGGGAATCATTTCCTGAGGCCAGTTCACTGGAAAAGGAACTGGTCAGGCAGCCCTGCACCGCCGAGATGTTTACGGGTCTGTCAGAGATACAGCCACAGGTAAGGATGAAACTACAGACCAGTATTCCCATCAGAATGACTCCGGGGATCTTATCGCAGATCCGATCCTTTCCTTGCGTGAAGAGATACATATAATTGAACGGGATAAAAACCACCTGCGGGGAGTTACAAAAAGTTAGAAGGCGTCATTATAGGGTGTTGATTTCGACAACCGGTATGCTCCGTCGATGTTCAGAGTGTCAACGTATGCTTTCTGGGTATTCGGGGTGATCGTGATGGTGGTAGCATCAAGACGAGCACTCCCCACGACTGCAGACTGTCCTGAAGGAAGAGTGACCATGTTCTTTGGTTCCGGATAAAAATCCACAGGAACCGGTTGATCGGTTCCTGAACCGGTCTCTGCGACCGTTATGTATTCGAGTTCCCGATCCACACTGGTCCAGCTGAGGTCAGTCAGCTGACCCTTTCCCGTATTATTAAAATCGGTGGGGAGACCCTTGTCAGAATACGTTGTTGTGAGAAATGGAGTCTCGTAGTTTACCGCCTTGCCAATCCTCAAAGAGACGTCATATTTGCCTGGATACCGATAGGTATACACCGGGTTCTGCTCTTCAGAAGTATTGCCGTCTCCAAAATCCCAGAGCCATGATTCAGGTTCTCCATACGAGAGATCGTAAAACCTGACTCTGAACGGTGCATCCCCTGCAGTCCGATCTGCAACAAAGTCGGCAGCCATAGTATCTGATGAGAAATATGCCCATGACGGATGGCAGGTAAAGCCCTGAGGAGATCCCAGTTCCACTGCCTTGAATTCATACCCTGATGCAGGAAGCATAAGAAATGCTATCAGTACCAGAAAAAGAGGATACAGCAGTCTGCCACGATCTCCCATCATTTATAATCGTAATCCTGAGAGATAATCAAAGTTTTTCCTGAAGTTCACGATAATCCCGGTAACCTCGGTGCTATCACGCCATTCTCGTTCAGATGATGCATTCAACTGGGTGTCGCGTCCCTCCAGGGAGGATACACGAAAGTTCGTTCGTGCCGATCCCACCGCTCCGCCATAGGCTGATCCATTCACACCACTGATGCTGACCGAGTAATGAACCTCTGCAGGAGACGATCCGTCTCCTCCAACCAGAGAAGAAGACAGCCGGGATTCATAGGCCATTGCCTGAATGTTGGATACCGAAGAGGAAGCGCTGATCGTCGTATCAAAAGCCGGGGAAATATTCTCAGCCCCTGCGACAACACCTGTTCCTGCGAGAAGCATGAAAATGATGGTCACATACTTCCATTGCATCCTTACATCACCTTAATCTTCAGTATTGAGGCAGGCTCTTTCAAGTAGTTTCTTGCGGATAAGGGGGATTTTTGGTTATTCCCCGATCTCAACTCCGGATTTTGCCACGAAATCCTTGCCAAAGTGGAAGATCAGCCCGTCAACCGTTGTCGAATCGCTGAATGACTTGGTTGAAGAGAGGTTCGTCGTGTTCTCCCAGCCTTC
>CAZXRT010000303.1:0-3346 GCA_964642535.1 uncultured Methanospirillum sp. | reverse complement strand
GGTGGGGTGCTGAGTATCTGTCAGTGCAGAGCAGAGGTACCTTGAGATGATACCCCTTCCCGAGCAACTGACGTTTCTCAACCTTCTCTTCTGTCTCGTGGTCATAGCCATCAGCCTCTATGGATTCTGGAAGATCGGAAATCCCACCCCGCTGTTTATCGGAGGGGGCTTTATCGCGTTTGGAATCTCGCATTCTCTTACCCTGATGAATCTTGCCGGCCAGATGCAGATCCCCCTCGCGATCATCCGCACCTCAGGATACATCCTGGTCGCGACCGGAATATCCCTCATCATCAGGGAGGTCATCAGAAGATACGACGCTGAACATGCCCTTCTCCGATCATACGAAGTACTCGAAGAACGGGTGGCTGGACGGACAGAAGAACTGGTACGCAGGAACGGAGAACAGGAGATCCTTCTGGATACCATCGATGCCCAGGTATGGTATCTCACTGACAGCGAGACGTACGGGGCTGTCAACCGTGCCCATGCATCTTTTCTCGGAAAACCGGAGGAGGAGATCGAATATCAGAGCGTGGGGGACGTTCTGCAGGGAGAACTGCGTGATCTGTGCCTTGAAGGGAACGCGGAGGTCTTCTCAGACGGGACACCGGTCAGACTGGAGCGATGGATATCTGACCTGGATGGAAAAAAGCATCTTCTGGCGGTTTCTAAAACACCAAAACTATCTGAATCCGGAACGGTTGATTTTGTCGTGTGCATGGCAGTAGATATTACCGAAAGAAAGAGGGAAGAAGAACGGCTCCTGCTGGCGAACCGGAAACTGAACATGCTCTCTTCCATCACCCGTCATGATATCCTCAATGACATCCAGCTCCTCTTCGTGTACCTTGATATGACCGGAAAACGACTTTCAGATCCTGACCTTCGGGAACTGCACCAGAGAGAGGTCGCTGCCGCAGATGCGATAACCAAGAAAATTGAGTTTACCAGGTTTTACCAGGATATCGGGGTACAAAAACCGGTCTGGCAGGATATTGCATTAGTGATCCGCAGTGAGGCAGAGAAGATTCCGCTCCTCAATTTTCCTGTGGATATCCGGTTCTCCGGAGTCAGGGTGCTTGCAGATCCCCTCTTTTCTAAAGCTATCTACAACCTGATCGATAATGCGGTCAGGCATGGGGGAACTGTTACCAGGATATCATTCTCTCTCGAGCCCGGAGGTGACGGGGTCACCCTTGTGTGTGCCGACAACGGGACAGGGATTGCCACCGGAGAGAAAAAGAAAATATTTGAGAGAGGGTATGGAAAAAACACAGGATTCGGGCTGTTTCTCATCAGGGAGATCCTGTCAATCACTCAGATTTCCATCACTGAGGTAGGAGTTCAGGGAGAAGGAGCGGTCTTCAGGATGAAGATCCCCATTTGGGCGTTCTCATCATCCTCCCAGCCATGAAAGGTCTAATCATCTTCCCATCGGTGAGAGAGGTTCTCACTTGCTGATATCACGTAATGGGGAACCTCCGAGATGATCACCAGCAGAATGCGATGACTGCAGTAAGGGCACTCTCCCTTTCGCAGAGACTGCATCTCTACCATCTCATCTGATGAAAGAGACCTGAGATCGACGATCTCCTGGGATGTCTGTGGCAGATTCATCAGGACAGCCGGACTGAACTCATGATGACATTTCTGACAAAATCCCCAGATCCCGTACTGGATGATGATCCGGGTGATCCCCTGCTCTTCAAGACTGTGAATAACTGGGTGATTCTGGTAAAAGAGATAGAATTTCCGGATTGCAACCGGTAGTGCAGCATAAATGCTCAGGCTGCTCACTTCAGATCCGGTCCGGTATCCCCCGGGAATATGAAAGATACTCTGGCAGTTCTGGCACATCGGCTGCCCTCCGAGGATCGGGTGGATCTCGTCAAATTGAACCGTATTAAGGGTTTCACACAGAGGACAGGGAAAGATGATCAGGTTCCTGTCTGTCTTCACATCCCGGGTTGTCTTATTGAGAGGAACGCGAATCTTTTTTGCCCGGGTTTGCTCTGATTTCACAGTAGAAGGAAAATCTGTCGGAGGGGTGTCTCCTCCCTTATCCTCTTCATCCGGAGCAGAAGCCCGGAATCTTCTGAATAGATCCATCATCTCCCCCTATCCGAATGGCAGAGTATGGGTACAGGGCGTTAATAATCATATGGATATACTCTGCGCATCAGTATCATGGAAGCCACGCATATCCATGATAAAAGGGGAAGGAGGCCGGATAATTCATGGATCAGGGCATGAAATACAATCTCCTTGAAGATTATCTGCAATGAGAGACTATGTGTACATATGATTCCACGAATCTGTATCCTCCTCCTGGTGGTTCTTGCAGCCATCCCGGCAATAGCAGAGGAAACCACACTGAATAGGACAAATTCCACTGATCAGAACCTCTCTGAACCGATAAATATCACTGAAATGAACCAGTCAGCCCTGTCCGCGTTCAGCCTGAACATGAGCGCTGATAACAGCACTAACCTCTCATCAGATGATCCGGTGAGCGTGCAGAACAGATCTGAAAGAAATGCCACCAGCCCAAAAGCAGTCTCCCCCACTCCCACACCGGAGTACAGACTGAGTATCGGCAGCGTATATAGTGCAGATTATAAGGAGCCTCAACCACGGGTATTTACCTATTCAGGCTGCGGATAATTCTTTCCGGCATGGTATCCGGTATTCCGGAGCCTGATAAAGTGAAGAATCACCCTCTTTTATCGACGTTTTCAGATTTTTCTCTCGTTACAGGAAATGACAGAACAGACAGCCTATTGTTGCGAGAATATATATAGAAGCAAACCAAAGCCCTACTATCCACAGGTGAGAACTATGGGTATTGGAGAAAATTTAAGTGACTCATTCGGCTATGCCAAGGATGGACTCGTTGGCAAGTGGGTTCGATGGATCATCCTTCTGATCTGCACAATCATCTTCCCACTCATATACGGATACACGCTCCGGATCATGAAAGGGACGAGCCCCGCCCCTGAAGTTGAAGGGTATCTTTCCCTGTTCATCGATGGGATCAAGATGCTTATCATCGGGTTAGTATACATGATAATCCCGCTGATCATCCTCTTTGTATCCGCAGGATCTGCAGTATTCGGCATGGTTGGAAACGATGGAGCCGGATCACTCGCAATGCTGGGAGCAGCAGCCGGCGGTCTTGTCGTCTTTTTCATTGTGACATTCATCTTCAGCCTGATTGCCACCATCGGGCTTATCCGATTTGCCAGGACAGAGGCAATGGGAGAAGCATTCAACTTCGGTGAGATATTTGCCACCATCGGGAAGATCGGGTGGATCAACTATATCCTCGCCCTGATTGTGATCT
>CAZXRT010000302.1:0-3359 GCA_964642535.1 uncultured Methanospirillum sp. | reverse complement strand
GCCTGCCCGCGAATCGAGGAGTGGAAGCGGGGAAAGCCGGAGAAGGAGAAGAGGAGCAGGGATAAGAGGGTGGTCAGGGGGATCAGGATGGATCAGAAAAAAGTTGTTGCCGGGGCTGTAATCCTGCTATTCCTGGTCCTTCTCTTCATGTGGATCTTTTCCGGATGGTAAGGGATATTTCAGATCAAGCTGTTTTCCCAGGGTGACAAGGAAGTCCTTTCCATACGCTCCATTTTCAAGACCTGCAACCAGGGTTATGGGCAGGGTATCGCTGCCGGGATAGATCAGAGCCGCCCCGAGAGCGATGGATGCGGTGGTATCAGTATCTCCTCCCAGCAGTACTGCCTGCAGGAGCACCTGGTGCGGATCGTTTCCGTAGGTGACAAGCAGAGCCAGTACTGCCCCGAGTAGGATGATCGATTCGGTATAGGGAACTCCGTACTTCACATGGGATCCAAGGATCATGTCGGGATCCCATCTGCCTGCGGATGCCTGGTTCAGGTACTCTTCCGCATCGGGTGTCAGGCCGGGGATATCCGTGAGAATCCTGCTGATGACAGAGGTAAATGATGCACCTGTGTAGTACCTCTCATGGGCCAGAAGGGCGATTCCCACCGTTGCAGCGATAGCATCCGGATGGCCATGAGTGATGGCAGCACTCAGAGCTGCAGACCTGATCACCTCGCATCGCTCTCTTTTCCATCCGATGGGAAGTGCCCGCATCGCTGCTCCGTCACTTCTCCGCATTTCCCTGATGTCATCAGAAAGCCAGGAGAGAAAAGACCGGGCATCAGCGGCATTCTCAAGCATCTCCCGTGTGATCTCCGAGTATCCCTGACGAGGGTCCCGATGGTAGGCATTCATCAGGTACCGGGCAAGATTCTCCCTGGTAAAGGGCTCCCCTGAAACCAGCAGTTCTGTAACCCCTGCTGCCATCTGGGTGTCGTCGGTGTACCGGTTCCACTGGCGGTATGTATCTTCCTGACCTGCAAGAGAGATCTCATCCCTCCTGATATTTTCAAATCGTGCTCCATATGCATCGCCGATCGCCATCCCAAGAAGAAGTCTGGCACCGGGGGAAGGTATAGGGGAGATCATGAAAATACCGTGGTCTTCAAAAAGAGGAATGATAAGTTCAGACGATCTTGTCACACCGCAAACATTCTTTGTATCCCCGCTCCTTGATGAGTTTGAGGATTTCACGGGGATTCCCATGACACTTGAACTCCCCGTTGATCATCACATGACCACGGTCCACCTCAAGGTAGTCCATGATATATCCGGTATGGGTGATCACAAGGCCGCTGTTTTTCCTGTTTGCAAACCGGTGATGTTTCTGGAGGAGATGTGCTATTGCTTCTCCCATCAGGTGTATGTTCTCCAGATCCACCCCGCTTTCCGGTTCATCCAGCATGATGAATGAGGGGTCCTGTACCATCATCTGCAGGATCTCGCTCCGCTTGATCTCTCCCCCTGAAAATCCGAGGTTGATGTCTCTTCCCAGGAAATCCTGCATATTCATCCTGCTGATTGCCGGCCCGATATCAGTCTCGGAATCATGCCTGATCACATCCAGCATCTTCCCCAGTTTCAGGCCCGGAATGGTCGGGGGTCGCTGGAACATGATGCCCATACCCAGTCGTGCCCGTTCATGGACCGGCAGACGGGTTACATCTGTTCCGTTGAACAGGATCTTTCCTTTCGTGATGGTATACGCATCAAAACCCATGATCGTCATCAGAAGGGTTGATTTGCCTGAACCATTCGGTCCCATCAGGACATGTGTCTCTCCCGGTCCGATTCGCAGGTTTATTCCATGGAGGATTTCACGGTCCCCGATTGCAACATGCAGATCCTGTAACTCAAGCATAGACGCGTCTCATAGATAATCTGTCTTCAGGTGATTGATAGTTGCCGGTTCGTGAGGGCACCCGGCACTTGCTGGCTGCGGACCAGGTAGGTTCCCGGATGAACCCGGGAAAAAAATTAGACGAGTTGTTTTCCGGCATCAGCGCCGGGCATACATTCGAATACGCTCACAACCTTCAGGATCAGGAGTGACTTTGCCGGCAGATTCGGTTTTTTCTCGTGAATCATGGCTTTCATCTTTTCATGTTCAGGCCCTGATGTCTTGACCGTGACATCCGCTTTTATCTGGAAGCATCCCTTGGCTCCCGGACCATATACATAGATTGCTGCCTTAGGGTTTTCAAGGACGTTTTTCAGGGATTTATGCATGAAGTTGTCACCAACCCAGATGGTCTGCGGATCTATGAGAAATACCGATCCCATCGGGGCAACGTTCGGGATTCCGTCCTTTGATGCAGTGGCAAGCGGGAAGGTCTTGACTGCATTGAAGGCATCTATCATCTCCGGAGTCAGTGCTGCCATAATAGTAGAACATTTGTCCGGTGACTCATTAATATTTGGGAAGCCGGCTTGCAGCCTTTTGCCGGCCGTCAGGCTCCCGGGTCAGGGAAGATGATCCTGATCCGTGCCCCTCCATCATTGGCAAATCCGGCTGTGCCTGATAGTTGCATTGCCAGATTCTCCACCATCGCAAGACCGGGGCTGGATGGCTGGCCCCTGGTAACCTCTTCAGGCAGGCCTTTGCCTGAATCCCTGACCTGAAGGATGAACCAGTCTTCTTCACGGGTCAGGGAGAGATCAATCCTGCCAGCCTCTCCATCAGAAAAGGCATGGGTGATGCTGTTGAGCAGCAGCTCGGTTGCAATGACTCCGGCAGGGATTCCTGCAGTATTTCCAATTGTCCAGTCTCCATCACAGTGAGCGGTCAGGGTGACATCGCCCAGTTTGTCGGCATACTCCTCGGTGATGTGATCCACGATGGCATTGAGGTATGCACAGACAGGAACCCGCTCAGCACCCGACGATCCCGTGATCTTCTGGTAATATGAGGATATTGCATGGAGGAATGTCCGATCCTGCCGGTTGATCTCTTTCATCTCCCGGGCGGTCTGCATCCCTTTCATCTTCAGGATCGTCTCGAGCAGCTGGAGATCAGTCCTGAATCCCTGGCAGACCGCCCTGATCTGATCCGTTCCCGCTGCCTGAACCTGGCTGATACCGGTTCTCCTCTCCGGAACCGGGACGAGTGACCAGGTGATCGCATCTTCCCCGTCAGCAGAGAAGGACCGGGCAGAGAGGAGGATGGGAGTGGTTCCCACCGGGGTTTTGATCCCTGTCTCCTTCCCCTCGTAGTTCCTGCTCTGGTCGATCATTCCCTCGATCATGGATAACTCTTCGGGCGTGATCTGCAGTCCGGTGGCTGTCAGGGACAGCCCGGTGACTTCTTCCGGATCTTCCCTCCCGGTCATCTCCAGGAAAGCTTCATTCAC
>CAZXRT010000301.1:0-3377 GCA_964642535.1 uncultured Methanospirillum sp. | reverse complement strand
GAGACCGGGGTGAGCATGTATGAACAGATTCTCTATCGGTACGTGGTTCCCTCCTATTCTGAATCTTCAATCACAGAAGATGAGGTGAAAACCCTGGTCAATACCACGGTGTCGGATCTCGCCCGTGATGCACCAGATACCATTCGCCGGGTAAATGCCGGAGAAGACCCATACAAGAGTGCCACCACACCGGGTCTCTATGTCTTTGTATACGACCCGGACGTGAACATGGTCGCCCATGCTGACAACATCCGGATGGTCGGGGTCAATTATCATAATAAGACCGACGTTGCCAAAACGCCCTTCAGGGACCGGATTGTAACCGGGGCTATGGAGAACGGTTCCGGATGGATGGATTATATCTACAGCAGTCAGGTAGAAAGCGGGCTATTCTGGAAGACGACCTGGTACCAGCTGGCAGAGGGCAGTGACGGAAAGCAGTACATTGTCTGTGCCGGGATGTTCAGGAATCATCCTGCATAATTTCCCACCTATTCCAGGCACCCGATTTTTCGGTTTAGAACATATCTCCACATGAATCAATTCATTGACTCATGGTTTAGCCTCTTTTTACTCCCTGTGAGAACCGCTGACAGAGGCGGCGGAGCTGGGGGGAGATGTCAGCCGGGTCAGTCCGGACCTCGAGAATCGAGTATTCATCCGAGGCATATGCCTCTTTCAGGGCAGTGGCGAGTTCATTTTCCGTTGTCACCAGGTACCCCTTTCCGCATCCGGTAAGGTCCGGAATCCGGTGATACCTCCAGGGAGCGACGTCATTGAATGCCCCGTCGATCATGGGTCGTTCGGTTCCGAATCCGCAATTATTGATAATGATGACGATCGGATTCATCCCGTACCGGGCAGCAGTTGAGATCTCCATGCCGGTCATCTGAAATGCCCCGTCACCGGTCAGGACAAGCGGCCTGATATCAGGGTCTGCAGCCTGGATTCCGATTGCGGCAGGGACCGAGAACCCGAGTGATGAGTAATATGCAGGAGAGAGATAGCCTCCCACCCTTTTGATGGTACAATCAAGCGACATCATCACGGCATCTCCCACCTCCGTGATGAGAACGGTATTCTCATCGAGGAACGAGTTCAGTGCCTGGACAAGTTTTTCAGTTGTGATCGGTGCATTCGTGGGAGAGAAGGCCGGAATTTTCTCCCTGACGGGGGTGGGAAGATTCTCATGGTGATGAACGGTGAGATCCCGCTCTGCCAGACCGGGCAGGAGCATCAGGCCGGGATGCGGAAAGGTTTGCCTCCCGATGGAACAGGCCTCATCTGACAGACAGATGACGGAGTCAGGATTGAGAACCGCGGTGTTCGCTCCCATATCAACATCAGTCAGGAGAACACCGAGTTGGATGATACAATCACTGGCCTCCACATACTGCCTGATGGAATCATCTCCGATAATGCCTGCATACACTCCGAGAAAGAGAGGATTTCTCTCGTCAACCGCTGACTTACCGAGAATGGTTGTCACGATCGGAATATTGGCCTTTTTAGCCAGTTTCTCCAGGGCTGAAGTGAGGTTGTGCCTGATAATGCCACCCCCTGCCATGATCACCGGTTGTTCTGCGATATTGATGGCAGATACCAGGGCCTCGAACGCACTGTCATGAGACAGGGGTAGGGGGGTTGTATCCTTTTCCCGTAACTCCGGTCTTTCTTCTGTCGGTATGTAATCCACCATATCCCGGGGTATTTCGATATATCCTGGTTTTTTCGTTTCGATAACGGCAGAAATCACCCGGTCAATCTCCTGGAAGGCGGTCTCAGGGTCTGCAAGATCGGTGCTGGCCACGGTGATATGCCGGAAGATGGCGAGCTGGTCATCATACTCACTGATTTTATGATGAAGGAGCGGACATTTCTGACGCTCCAGCCGTCCGGGAGCTCCTGCAATGATGAGGAGTGGTGAATTTTCTGCATAGGCACCTCCTGCCGGGTTTATGACCTTTAATCCTCCGACATTATAGGTGACACATACCACCCCGAGGCCATGCTTCCTGCCGTATGCATCAGCAGCAAACCCTGCCCCCTGTTCGTCGCATGTGTTCATGACAGAAAGGGGACTTTTTTCCATCCGTGCATAGAAATTGAGAATATAGTCTCCAGGGACCCCGAACACATGCCTTGCGCCGCTATCGATAATTTTCTGGATGAGGTAGTCACCGATACAAACCCGGGTCCCGTTCATGGGAGAGCAGTTGTATGAAGAACCATTAAAATCTGTTGTTTTTCTCCGGTCCGGGAAATTCCCGTACCCGTTGATATGCATGATAACAGATTATGATGCCAGTACCAGGTGAAACGGTCTCTTGCCTGGTATCAGGAAAGCGGATGAAGGGCAAGATACTCCCTCTCTTTTTCCCAGGCCTCAGAGATCCTCTTTTCAATCACTGCAGAGCGGTTCTCAAACCGCGGGTTGATGATAAGGGAGGATCCCCCTTCAGAAAGACCGGTGATGAGTTCCCCGGGTGTAAACGACCCTGAACAGAGATCCTGCATTTCTCCGTAGATAACAGAGTCAAGATTTTTCACTGCCGATGCCAGCACCGTTTGAGGGGCCAATCCTGACTGGTCAGCATCAGAACCGATGATGAGCAGGCCGGGCAGGGTTTCTGCCGTCCGGATCACTCCCACTCCCGAGGATCCGGCTATCTGGTAGATGATATCGGTTCCATTCTGTTCCATCTCCCTGGTCAGGACCCCTGCTCTCTCGGGCATCGAGAATCCGGAGTAATTATCGGCGATATAGGATATGCTGACCTGAACATCAGGATTCTCTGCATGTGCCCCATCGATAAACCCGTCAGAAAACCCCCGGAGCACCGGAGCATCTACCCCTGCGATGATTCCTACCTTTCCTGTCTTTGACTGGTCTGCAGCAAGCACCCCGGCGAGATAGCTGGTCCCGTACATGGAGAAATACCACGATTTTGCCTCCAACCCCGGGACCGCTCCGCCATCGATCAGGATGATCGGTGTGTCAGGGTACTGGCGGGTGAGGTTCTGCTCATACCCATTCATGATCGCTCCCATGATGATAACGGCATCTGATCTCGTGCCGTCAGAAGCGGTTACCGGATCAACCGGAGCGGTAGCATTCCACAGGATATCACGAACAGAGAAAGAGAGATTTTCCTGAGCCCTGTCAAGTCCCTGGAAGGCACGCTGAAGGTAACTGAAATCTCCCTTGTCTCCCATATACACCATGGATATGGTCTTTTTCTCTTCTGATTCCTGAACCCCGGCAAGAGCGGAACCCACAATGTACAGGAAAATGAAAACGGCCAGTATTGATATTGGTTTCATGGTGAATTGTACTCCAAATCCTGTATACTATTCATTCCAACGTCTTAAAAAAC
>CAZXRT010000300.1:0-3381 GCA_964642535.1 uncultured Methanospirillum sp. | reverse complement strand
ATAACCTAAGGTATGGCATCCCCGATTATTGCAGCAGTTCTCTCTTTCTTTATCCCCGGCCTTGGTCAGTTCTATACCGGGCAGCTCCTCAAGGCAGTGATCCTCTTTATCGCAGCCTGTATCTTCGCCGCACTATCCACGATCCTGATCGGAATCCCGTTTTACATCATCGTTCTGATCTACAGCATCGTGGATGCCTACAATGCAGCGGCAAAGATGGATTAATCCCTTTTTTTCTATGGAACAACCACCACCACACGCATTCGCAAGATCACCGGTCCAGGATGTAACTGCCAGCATCACGGTCAGGGATCAGTATTCGCATGTTGTCATGATTCCTGCGCCATACCCGGGATGGCCTTCAATCAGGGAGAAAATTGAGAGAAAAGCCTCCGAAATTGACACGTTTTCCGACATTTCGGGATGCTTCATCCGGTACCGGGATCGGTTCCCGGCCTGGATCATCAGTACCCTTTCCGGCAGACGGGACCCGGACCGGTGGCTGGAGCAGTGTGCCCTGGGACCGATCAGTACAAAGTTGGGAGCCTGCACTCTTCTGCTCCCTGTAAGCGAGGGTATGACCGGTTCGGTTACATCATGTCAAATCCCGCAGGGAGATGACGACTGGCTTCTCGTCTTCTCCTTCTTTTCAGAGCAGAACCTCATCTTCCGGTCTTCCCGGGACGTTCTTGACTGGTTTGACCAGGCACGGGCACAGGTCCATATCCTCTTTGACCAGATCGTTCCTGATGAAGTGATCCCGATGCTCCGATGATCAGAACAGGGGGGAGAGGTTTTCCTGGCCGAGAAACCGTCCGTACAGGACATAGGGATCATCTGAACCCGCGGGTTCAAGCACCTCTCTTCTGAAGGCCTGGCCCATGCTCTGGTTCAGCACGCCTCCCTCAGACAAACGGGAGAAGAGTTCTGCAGCCAGGAGATCATCGACCACGTAATGCCAGTAGACACCGGCATTTCCTGAAACAAAAAATGACGGGCTGACCAGAAGATCGGCTCCTCCTCCCGTCCCCTGAAACCCGGTAAAGTTCTCATATCGCTCATTATAGAGGGAGGAAAAATCAGGGATATCCTTCCCTGCATGGAGAGTGAGATCAAGATCGCTCAGGAGCAGATCATACAAAAGCGGGTCGATGACTCCCTGATCAAAATGATCTGGAGAAACCATCTGCTCTTCATCCTTGCCGGGGCCATAAATCCGCTCAAGCACATCTGGTGAAGATGCAAATCGCTCCAGGAAATGTGATATCACTTCATTATACCCGACCGGGTCTCGTGCGCCTGATGAAAGCCGTCCATACGGGCAGATGGAAAGACTGTGGCGGAGCATATGTCCGTACTCATGGAAGATAACCTCAAGACTCTCCGGCCCGATCAACACCTCCTCATCCTGCATATGGGATGGAATGGTAACCACAACCGCAGATACGGCAGGAAGATGACATGGACCCGGGCATCGGCCGGCCCGAAGATAATACGTCATCCCTGATGCCCGGGTCTGGTTTTCAGAGGGATGCACCAGAAGGTAAAAAAAGGCTTTCGGTGACCCTGTCCGGGGATCGCTGATCTGGTACAGGGACAGCCCCGGAAATCCGGGTGAAACGGACTGAACCTCCGTGATGGCAATGTCAAAAACCTCAGATACTATCCCATGCACAGCCGGTATCACCGATGAAGCAGGAAGCGAATCATCCCGGGACAGATGGTTGATATCCCGGCCGGGAGGCATGGCTCTGATCCGAAGGGATGCAACCTCATAATCGGCAATACCGGTTGCACCAGGACTATCCTGCTGCCGAATTCTCAGAAGGGCGGCCGCTTCACGATGACTTACCTCTTTCAGTGGTGCAGCAATCCTGTCCAAAACCAGTTCAAGATCCGGAAGGCTGGTTCTGATTCCTGACTGTCTGACCTGGTACTCGGCAAACGAAGAGTATCCAAGCAGGGAAACCACCTGGTTTCTCAGATCAGTGATCGTGCTGACCAGGGCAAGATTGGACCCCGCCATTCCGGCTGATGCCTGGGAGAGGTACTGCTGCTCATACCCTGCCAGTTCTGTCCCCAGTCTGGTGATCATCTCCTTCTTTTCTTCATCTACCAGCGCAAACGCAAAATCATCAAGAATTGCAGCCTTCAGACGGGATTCCGGTGCACCAGGGGTATCCGGGACTGAGAGGGCATGGGCAGTATCAGGATTGAGATAGAGATCATTGATGTACCTGTCCCGGAGTAAAAGGGACCGGGTGAGGTTTTCAGACATGGGATGATCCGGATTGATGCCCTGAAGAAATCTCAGCACCGCGGTCTGATCCTCAAACCGGTTCATGGCCCGATCAAACCGGAGGATCGTGTTCTCAAATGTCCGATCAGAATTAGGGATGGCTGCGATCTCCTCTATCTCTTCCTGCAGGTCCATGATTGAAGCGTTCACGATTGAAGCCGGATCACCAGTAAGTGATAAAGAAAGAAGGGGAGGAGAGCGGGATTCAGAGTGGGCTGGAAGTAGAATCCTGCCTTCGAGTCGTTCGTCCTGGAAAAACCCCAGGTATCCGATAGAGATGACAGCGAGTAGGAAGAAAACCAGGAGGAGCGGTCTCGATCCCATCAGGATGTACTCTCCATCTAGAGGGAAATGTGCATCGCATACCTGATGAATCAGGGTATGTCAGAGGGGGTGACAGGATTGGCAGATCCTACAAAAGAACAGGGATCGCATAGAGGTATTTCATATCTGTGAACGGCAAATATGGTGCCTGAGTCCTTCTGATATACCGTATAAACCGCATAGGGATAAGAATCCATGAGAAAAGAACTGATCATTACCTGTCTGCTCATCATCCTGGTTGCGGGAGTCTGGACCATAACCCTGTACAAGGGCCCCTCCCTTCCTGACTCTCCGGATGATCTTTCTCCCTCAGAGGTTCATGATTATGAAGGTATCCCACTCGGAAATGCCATGGATTTCAGGGAAAATTCAATCTCCGGTCCACGGGAGATTGATCCTGGTATCTATCAGCTTGCTGTTACCGGTCTTGTCCATCATCCATTCAATTCCACCTACAACGAGACCCTCGCTTTGTTCTCATCGCACCGGAAAGTGGTGACCATTCATTGCGTGGAAGGATGGGATGTCACCATCCTCTGGGAGGGGGTTTTGGTATCAGATATCCTCAGGGCAGCAGAAGTAAAACCAGAAGCAAATACCGTTGTCTTCCATGCTGATGACGGATATACTACCTCATTTCCGCTTGCATACCTTACGGAAAACCAGATCATGATGGCATACCGGATGAATAACCAGACTCTTTCAAAAGAGAGGGGTTTTCCATTTCAACTCGTCGCCGAGGACAAATGGGGATATAA
>CAZXRT010000299.1:0-3401 GCA_964642535.1 uncultured Methanospirillum sp. | reverse complement strand
AAGACATTATCCTCAAATATAACCTCAATAGCACGAGTCATATATCATCATCACCGGTTGATCAGATAATACAGTTATCTTTTCCCTATAAAAATAACATCGTG
Source organism: uncultured Methanospirillum sp. (assembly GCA_964642535.1). GTDB lineage: Archaea > Halobacteriota > Methanomicrobia > Methanomicrobiales > Methanospirillaceae > Methanospirillum. Next base: position 3,297 of record CAZXRT010000299.1, on the reverse strand, counting down.
ATCATTTCAAAAAAATGCAATTTTATTGCTGATGTAATTCAAAATCCGGAGCTTGGCGTCCATATGTGAACAGGTAAGTAGATATTCCTGCAGCCAGCCCTCCGGCAAGGGTTGAATTCGTATCGCCATATACCTGGACGAAGTCCGGCTGCTCCTTGATCAGGACTTCTTCGAACTTCGCAAGGCATTCCCCGGTCTTTTTCCCATGCGGTCCAGATCCAACCCCGAGATGGTAATCCGGTTTTGGTATCTCGGGTTCCTCAAAGAAGATGTCAGACATCTCCGGGTCATAATGCTGTCCGGTATGGATTAAAACCTCCAGGTGGTTTTTTCAAAAACTTTCATGATATAGGGGCACATTTGATGAATTGGGGCCTCGCACCGACGATTGATACGATCTTCATGAAAATAGTTACTCATTTTTAGATTTTACACTGCAAATTAATTATTTTGGAGAATACAGTGTGATATTGAGATGCTTGGCATAATAAAAGAAGTCTTTATCTGTCGTAAAAATTGGTGCATTCACTCTGTCTGCTATTGCACAGATGAGAAAATCAATGTGTGACCCCTGGATGCCTGCAGATCGACAGATGTTAAAGCACTCTGCTGCCTTCTCATAATCAGAGTTTATAAGAGGAAGATCATAAAAAGCCTGGAGTTTTTCTTTCAGTTCCTCGAATTGTTTATCTGAGGAGATTCCAGATAATAATTCCTGTCTGATTGGCCCTATCATCAGTATTCGGGTATCATCTATCAGTTCAATCAATGAATGAACCAAATCTGCTTCTTCTGGTGTTCTCTCACCAGACCTTCGCAGAGCTAATGACCAGACAGATGTATCTACAAGAATTTTCACGTTCTGGACCTATTTTTCTTATAATCATATTCTGAATCATAATCAATCGTTCCAAACAATGATGTAATCTGGATCTGTTTTCTTCTTTGGATGTATTCTATGAGAGCTTCAGTAACTGCTGCTTTTTTGGTTTTACATCCACCAATTATCAGGGCTTCGGAGATGAGATTATCGTCGATTGCAAGGTTTGTTGCCATTTACACACCGTTTCACACAATGGATTACACACAATATTTGTATAGATATTAAATAAAGGTAATTACCAGATGAGTGATTTAATTCCTTGTATCTTTCAACTGCCCTATTCATGAACAGAGATCAACCGGGATGGAATGTCCACCGACAAGACCTGGCCGGTCGGGATGAAAGTATCATTTTGTCCCGGCTGCTTCAAGAACCGCTGTGGTATCAAGATTTTTCCTGAAAACAGGTTATCTATGATAATAAACCTCATGCTTTTTTGAGAGTTCTTCAGCAATATGGGAGCCGATGAATCCTGCTCCGCCAGTAATTATGTATCTCATGATGGGATGTCCCGTATTATCTGGTTAAATGAATTCTGATCTGGCTGATTAAACCAATTTATTGACCATGTCTGAACGTGAAACTATGACAAGTGGATTCGTGGTATCTTATTATAACGAAAAATTTTATTTCGTTCTTTTTTTAACCGGTAATCCATTTAGCTATTTTGAATTGAATACCGGCCAATCGATTACTATCAATTCTTCCAATTTTTCCTGCCAGAACCTCCTTGGAGACAACTGCTAACCTGGTAACACGAATGAGACTTTGTATTTTAAGGCCTGAGGGAACAAAATCAGTATCTTCTTCAGTAATTATCTCATCTATTCCATTGATCATATGAAATGTCTGGGAAGATATCATACAAATAAGCCAATCATCATAAGGTCCTGGAACCGCCTTAACGACTAATGTCGGACGTAGTTTTCCAGGAGAATGATTGGTTTGTGGAAAAGAAACTAGTACAATGGCTCCTTCATGAATCATTCGCAAGGCTCGATGATATCTTCTGATGAGTAAATACTCTCCTCATCTTCCATTCCTCTCATTGCAGATGCGAGAGAGAATTCTGACCAGCGGTCATTCTCTTCTTCCTTTTTTCGTCGGCTTTTTAAAAATTCAATATAATCAAGTACTTCATAGCGGGCAGATTCAGGTAGTGATTCAAGATGATGAATAATGGCATGAATGATATTTGGTGAATCTCCAGATTTTTCACAGGTTATCATACTTATAACTCACATATAAGGAGTATATAAGTTATCATGAAAATGAATATTTCGGATAGGTTTTATTTAATCGTCTCTTAAACTTGGGCTGTAGATACAATGGTTGGGATTTTCAATTCTTTGTATTATTACTTCTTCTGATGTCAAAACCACTCAACCGTTTTCTCAATACTGGTCATCATCGAATATTACGGTAATAGCCCAACCTTCCTTATATCAGCCTGAGAATTATGAATATCTCCTGGAAGAGTAGATCATACAAAATCGGGACATGTATTCGATGATATCCATAAACGCTGCAGCAATAACATTTCGGTCGATTCTGTCCATGTTTGCACTATTGAAAACCCCTCTGCACTGCTTTCAATGACCCAGGTATATGTCTGGGCAACATCCCTCAAAAAGGGAAAAACCAGAAGTTGTATCCAAAAACATCATGGAAAAGGGGGTGTTAATTGCCTTCGCCTCCACGACAATTGCCTTTATAATTATGTGATGAGAGGGCCCTTGGAGAAACTCCTATCATCTACTGGGGAGGGCAAGGGAGGGGAGGCAATTCTCTCTCTTTATTTTTCTATTCTGAAAAAAATAAAAATGGAATCTGGGCCATCAATGCAATCTATTCTCGTATGTATCAGGAAGCTTCTGATCTCTATCCCCCCATCAGGCGAGGTTCATCCCCACAACCCCATTACTAATTATCCTGAGGATGATTATTCGAATTATTATCAGTCGTGTATTGAAAGAATCCAAGCGATGCAACAGGTTTTCCTTCTTACGCTGATATTTCTTCTTTCTGGTGACGTTAACGTTTAAGAACTAATTGGTATCTCACAGAAAACCTGATCTCCGGTTCCCTGACCTCATTGAAATAATCCATTTCCAAAAGATACTGTGTGAGGAAAACCGTGTTTCGGGAAAAAAGAGTTTTTTTACCAATCCCTCACAACCGAAAGGATTCAGGGAATACAACTGTCAAATAGAAAAGGAGAATATTGGTTTAAATATCACACAACCAGGGAATCCTGGACAGTAAATGCCAGGTTTTTAGATGCAACTTCGGTTGCCCCGTCCTTTACCTTTACTCCAGCATTGAATATCCCATTGCTGAAGCCTCCTACATTGAACGAGAATTTAACAGGAGTAATAATCGTCTGATCAACGGTCCCGGTTATGTCAACAATT
>CAZXRT010000298.1:0-3405 GCA_964642535.1 uncultured Methanospirillum sp. | reverse complement strand
ATCTGTGGAAAAGAGTGGTATGCAGGACAGATTGCAGGAAAATGTCTCGCAGTCTCCTGGCAGCTCAGGCAGGAGGTGATCGATTTATACCATGTCCATCCGGACCAGATCAGGGTCGTTCCGAACGGGGTCGTCAAGGAGATGTTTGATGTCAGCATCGATCCCGGGGCGATTAAAAAACAGTATGGGATCCATTACCTCGATCCCCTGGTCGTTTTCGTAGGCAGAATGGCGTATCAGAAAGGACCTGATATCCTTGTAGATGCGATGCCTGCGATCCTGAACAGGTTCCCAAATACCCCGTTCATCATGGCTGGTGGCGGGGGAATGCGGGACTGGCTGATTGAGAAAACCAGAGGGATGCCGGTCATGTTCCCGGGATTTATCACCGACTCTGAGTATGTCAGGCTCCTCCATGCCAGTGATGTTGTTGTGATTCCCAGCCGCAACGAACCCTTCGGCATCGTCCTCCTTGAGGCATGGAGTGCGAACCGGCCGGTTGTTGTCTCCCGGGTCGGCGGACTTGCAGAAAACGTGGAGCATGGGATCACCGGGATTGTCGTGGATCCTGACCCTGACGGAATAGCCTGGGGAGTGAATTATTACCTTGAAAACCTGGACAGCCGGATCAGGATGGCACGTGGGGGATATAACCAGGTTGACCGGAGGTTTTACTGGGACTCTATTGCTGACCAGATCCGGTATGTGTACCAGGAGACGCAGGGGTAACAGTTCTGGCTGCCGGATGATCCCGGCAGGAGAACCCATGGAAGTGAATAGGTGACGAATTCTCCTCTGCACGATCCTGAAAGTATCCCGAGGTTCATCAGGTACGGGCAGGAACTGCGGGATCCTGCCATTGCCGGTGCCCGGGAGTTCCTGATGGTATCAGGCAGTCTCTCCTGTTCATCGTCATTTGCCGGAAACACCCGGAGATATCACGGACTGCTGATCAGAGACGGTGTTCTTCTTATCAGCGGACTTGACGACGAGGTGAACGGGATCCGGCTTTCGCCCGGATGGTGGGGAGATTCGTTTGCCGGGGAAGGAATCCGGTATACTACCGGTGCGACGATATATCCGGTCAGGCAGGAGTTTGCCCTGCCAGAAGCCCGGGTTGTCCGGACGCTGCTTCTCGACTGTTGCCTTGTGGTCAGGTATGAGGTGTTCGGAACAGCGGTCCTTCGGATACGGCCGGTAATGACGAACCGGAAAGTTACCACCCTGAGCCGTGATCCCGTTGCCGACATCAGGGAAGACGGAGGCGATCTCATTCTGAACGGGTGCACCGTCTCATCTGACCTGACGTTCTCAGAAGATGAGCAGTGGTACCTGAACGCCTATTATCCGTGTGAGCAGTCACGGGGATACGATGCCTGGGAAGACCTCATCTCACCGGGCATGTTCTCCGGAACCGTCACTGACGGGACAATGGAGATCCGGTTTACTCCAGGAGGTCATGGATCATCCTCTGTATGCAGCCGGCCGGCCACCGATATCCTGGATTATGCCAGCAGGCTCTGCCTCGCTGATGAGGGTCAGATCCGGGCCGGGTATCACTGGTTCACCGAGTCCTGGGGCAGGGACACCTTCATCAGCCTCCCGGGCCTTCTGCTGGAGATGGGACGGTTTCGCGAGGCGGAGGATGTCTTCCGCTGGCATCTGGCCCACCGGAAGGGAGGGATCATCGTAAACCGGTACCCTGACTCCTGGAACACGTCTGATGCCACCCCCTGGTTCTTCTGGGCTCTCTTCCAGTATATGCAGAAACTCCCCGGTTCACCGTTTGTTGCAACGATAAAGCACGAAATTGAAGATATTATCCACCGGTATCCCGAGAGCGGTGTTGCGAGCCTTTCAGGAGACCTGATCACGGTCACGGCCGGGTCAACGTGGATGGATACGAAATATACGCCCCGGCAGGGAAAACCGGTTGAGATCAACGCACTCTGGATCCTGATGCTGGAGATGGCAGAGTTTTTACAGATCTCTCCCCCGGTAAGCTCATCAAAAGCCCGTCGTGCATTCCAGGCTTTTTTCAATGAAAAGACCGGATGCCTCTCTGATATCCTCGACCCTGATGATCCTTCCATCAGATCCAACCAGATCATCCCCCTGGCTCTCGGCCTCCTTCCCTTTGATCAGGGACGTCAGGCGCTTTCGGTGATACACAGAGATCTTCTCACTCCGTATGGTCTGCGAACCCTCGCACCCGATTCTTCCGGATATTATGGAAAGTTCTCAGGCGATATCTCGTATCATAACGGGATGGTCTGGCCCTGGCAGACGTGTTTTTATGTTGATGCCCTCCTGGCTTATGGGGAGGAACCTGCGAACGTGCAGGAGGTAATAAGCCCGCTCTGGCACTATTTTCTCACCGACGGGGCAGGAATGCTTCCGGAACATTTTGATGGTGAAGCACCGCATAATGCTGCCGGGGCAGTCTGTATGGCATCATCCCTGGGAGAACTTATCCGGATGCGTTCCCGTCTCAGGAAAACGGTAATGGGAAAACCAGCTGACAATGACTGAGAAGAATGAGAATGGCAGGCATGAATCATCGCGGTCCCTCTTCTCGTCAGGGAGAGAGACGAAAAAGATTGAACCGGTGTAATGATGAAAGTTGCATTTATTCTCTATAACGGGGTTACCCTGCTGGATTTTGCCGGAGTGTATGATCCCGTCACCCGGATAAAGACGATGGGATTTAGCCCTGATCTTGAATACCAGGTCTGTGCACCGGAGTATCCAGTCCAAACCTTTGAAGGAGTGACCATCTATCCGGATCAGACATTTCAGGATCTTTCAGCCCAGGATTATGTCGTCATACCGGGAGGGAACGGCATAACCAGGCTGATGCAGGATCCAGGTTTTTTCTCATGGATGAGAACAGTATCAGAAACGACCGTGATTGCAGCCGTCTGTGGCGGATCCCTCCTTGCAGGGGCTTGCGGATTTCTCAAAGACAAAAAAGCCACCACCCATCCTGATCTTCTTCCCCTCCTCTCCCGGTTCTGTCGTGAGACATCACCAGACCGGATCGTGGATGAGGGGCGGATCATCACTGCCGGAGGGGTGACATCAGCCATTGATCTCGGCCTGTATCTCTGCGAAAAGATCGCAGGAAAAGAAGTGAGGGAGCAGATTCAAAAGCAGATGGATTATCCCCATTACCCGGTGAAATGCGGGAGCCGTGAAGGGTCCTGAAGATCAGGATCCTGATGTCTGCAAAACGGCTTTCTCATACCGGGACAGGAGCCCGAGAACGGTGGTTCTCCCTTCAGATGCCTCCGTGTTCCCGGGATCAAGGGAGAGAGCACGGTCATATGCGTCGAGTGATTCAGGATATTTTCCCAGGATCCACAGGCTCCGTCCGGCATGTGCCCAGGTCAGGGCACGGGATGA
>CAZXRT010000297.1:0-3411 GCA_964642535.1 uncultured Methanospirillum sp. | reverse complement strand
GGCCATATCCCCCGGTTCAAAGGAAAGCAACTTCTGCTCATGGTCTCCGGACCCCTCGCATCTGTCCCGGGACTCCGGACAAATCTCTCCAGCCTTCTGTCAGGGGGAAACCTCGTAGATATAATCACCGACGAATCTCCTGATCCTGCAACAACCGATGCCCTGATCTGGTCAGGAGCGGAGCGGTCAGTCAGGTTTGCCCTTGACGGGTATGAAAAACCTCCGATGTTTCCGGAAGTTGCCGGCCATATCCTGCTGAGAGATGCCATCTGGAGTGATCTCAGGCCGATATTCAGGGCAGATCACCGGTACTATAAAAAACACGGTCTGTATGACTTTCCTCAATACCAGTACCGAAAACGGCTCTCGCAATTCTTCTTCTCCCTGCTCATGTGCCTGCCTCAGGTACAGAAAAGAGTGAAACCAGAGTTGACAGATCACATGATCCAGCCCTTCTCAAAGATCTGTACAGAAAGCCCCCTTTTATCTAAGAATAAACCCTGACCGGCTGAATCAGGGGGTCATTCAGACCCCCTCCGAGTACCGGTATCGTTCGTCATCCGCCCAGGCTGATCCCTCTCCCTCCCTTCATCCATACCGACACCATACCTCCCGGACCTGGAAAGAGATCCAACAGGGGTAACCACCGTGAGGTCGTTTAGGTATCAGGAGATCTCTTCTTTCACAACCTTTAATGAATCACCTGTTCAATCATAGGAGACACATGAACCCACTCATCCTGCTCATCTCATTTTCTCCCTGGATCCTCTTTGGAATCCTTGCCGGACACAGTCTCCTTTCCCTTGAGATAGCCCTTGCCGTATCTCTCATCACATCCATCCTTGTCGGATTCCGGGATCTCGCAAAGAAGATGATCGTCTCATGGGCAACCCTGATCTTCTTTATCTCTGCCTGCCTTCTGGTCATGGTCTTTCAGGTCTATGCAATCATCCCGTACCTGGGCATCGGGTCCAATATTGTCCTTACCCTGATTGCATTCGGTTCCCTGGCAGCAGGACTGCCCTTTACCATGCAGTATTCCCGGCAGGAAGTCCCCCGGGAGCGATGGAACAATCCCGAGTTTGTCAGGATAAACCAGGTGCTGACCGGAGGATGGGGAGTTCTGTTCCTCTTCGGTCTTATCAATAGTGCCATCGATCTCCTCCATCCGGGATTTCTTGGAATCATCGGTGATGCCTCGATGTATATCACAATCCTCATCGGCATCATTTTCACCGTGAAATACCCCCCGTATGCAAAGAAACGATATCAGGAGAAGAAACAGAATCAGTGACCTGATTCACCGGAAATCACTTTTTTTCCGATCTCGTGTATATTCAGGCCTGAAGCTGGTCTGTCCACCAGGATGGAGGCATTCAGACCCTGCCGGATTTCTCCTGGAGGCCCAATTGATCAGACAACGGGTAGAGTAACCGTTCCTGGCTGAATATATTGGGGATATCCCATCAACGGATCACCCCCCCATCTGTATCCCAATCTGCATCAGGTCTTCCCCGATGATCAGGTCTCCGGAAAAGTCAGATCTCACCTCTTCAAAGTGATCATCAGGGATATCTGCAGGGACCAGATGATTCAGGATCAGGGTTGTGACATTACATTCTTCCGCAACAGAGCCAACCAGATCGTTTGCTGTATGGGAATTGAGCATATGTGTCCGCAGGGAATCCATCTGCGAGCCCGGCTCCGGAGTTCCGAATTTTGTATCAATCCAGGCCCGGTCGATCACTTCATGGACGAGGATATCTGCTCCTTCTGCCAGTCTTTGGAGGTTACCATTCGTATCAGGGCCGGTATCACCGGAGAAAACAACCGAACCATCCTGCGTGTCGAACCGGTATGCAAATGAGGGATATACCTGGTGATGATCAACAAGGATTGCTGTCACTCTCACATTATCATCCCGGTACACTTCAAACGGTTCCATTGCGGGGCATGTCCCTGAATTTGGATCCCCGACAAAAACCGGCATCACAATATCACCATCTCCGGATCCGCCAATTTCCCTGATCTCTACCAGACTGCGAAAGTCCGGATATCCGTCATCAAGGGTAATATCATTGATGGTCTGGGCATATGCCTGCCAGATATGACCGGTCATCTGCCGCAGCCCTGGTGTCGGCGTGATCAGGGAGGGATCCCGGCTGTCTGTATAGATGATCTCTCCCCCGTGAGTGGTGAAGTTGGTTTTGTCATCTTCGAGCTGTCCCCGGTCACCCGGACCGATTATCTGAACAGGGTTACGGACAGTTCTGCCTGTCCCAGGATCATATGAAGTTCCAAGACCGGTCCCAGGTCCGATGAGCAGAAAAGACGGGTAGTCAGCAGTATGGTCCATGTGAAGATGGGTGAAGAACACCGCCCGGATCCGTTCCATGAAGGTGGACGACCCGCCGGGAGAATCCCATATATCACCGGTATTGAAAGCCTGGGAGAGTTTCGAGGTTGAACCCTGCCCGAGATCGATCAGGTACAGGGTATCATTGACCACGAGGGCAGATGAGGAACTGGCACGGTCGGTGTCAGGCCACCAGGAGACCCCACCGGTAGTCCCCAGCAGGACGAGTCGTGTACGGGAACCTGCTGCATCAGGATCGGTTATTATTTCCGCCTGATGACCGGTGTCAACCGGATTGGTACCCGAGGTTAGGACAGATACCTGATCTATCTGATCCTGGATTCCAGCATCATTGCTTCCCGCTACCATTCCGCATACAAAGAGAAAACAGACTGGAATGGCTATCCATGCACCATACCTGTACATACCATATCTCCGAATCGTTATGGTAGATACTTACGGGATCGCAAATTTAAGCGTTTGCCCCACTCGTGAACCATGATGCAAAAAACATCATGAATTCCAGGATAGGATCAACAAAAAGAAGGAGATTTCCAAAGCCTAATCAGGTTCGTGAACCCTAATCACGAGAGACCGTGAGGGTTACCGTATAACTTCCCGGACTCGTATAGGTATGGACAGGGGGGTTCTGCTCCGAAGATGTTGTTGTATCTCCAAAATTCCACTCCCACTGTGTCGGATTTCCTTCAGAGGCATCATAGAACCTGACTGAATATGGAAATACTTCAGTTCCCGGGACACCGTAGAATTTCGCTTCCAACGGAGGCCGGGCACTGTGGAGAGCACTGTACGCATTGATTCTCCCTCCTGTCAGAACTTTCCCGCTCCACTGGGGAAGATGATCAACCGTGTTCAGGATGATCTCTTTTATTTGAACATTTGTGAGGGTCTGGTTTCGCGACTTGATCAGGGCAGCAAGCCCGGATACGTGGGGAGTTGCCATAGAAGTTCCGGACAACCATTCATACCTGCTGGTGGGATAGGTACTCAGGATAGAGACTCCCGGGGCTGCAACATCCACAAGGGTGGCATGG
>CAZXRT010000296.1:0-3432 GCA_964642535.1 uncultured Methanospirillum sp. | reverse complement strand
CACAGAATGAACTGGACGGGGCACGGTTCCAGGGACGGTACGTGGCAAAGATCGCTGAGCAACTGGCAGGAAAACAAAAGGATCTCCTCTCAATCCCGTAAGGTTCCACGCTCCCGTATGCACGATTCGGAAGACCGGCCCGGATCGTGCAATACAAATAGTTATGCACCAAGCACGATGATAAGGAAGTGAGGATGAAACGCAAAACTGAGATAACCCTGACCAAAGAACGACGGGATGATATGATTGCTTCGATCAAGGATTACTTTTCAGTCGAGAGGGAAGAAGAACTCGGGGACCTGGCACCTGAAATGTATAACCAGGGGGTGTATGATGCTCACCGGTATATCGCAGAGGCGGCTGAGGATCTTCTGGCATTACAGCAATAACAATGAGAATGCTCTATTCCGGGCGAGATGATGACGCGATTGGGGCATGGAACTATGTTGTTCCCATGGATGCCCTGTGGAGGTACCCCTATTGTAATATCAGGAATTACCCTGATAATTCACGTATGACTGATCCGGTTATCAGTCAGTTATGGCGGTCAACCCGGACTCAGGATCCGGGATGATTCGGCAATACTCAGGCAACCGGGCGATCATCACACCCGGATCCCGGAAAGAGGCACCCCCCAAAACAGAAGGGGATCTTCTGACCAGGCAGTCAGGGACCCGTGGGGGTTGCATATGTCCGGACAGGACCGACTCTTGAGTATCTATCCATCCGGCACCATACATAAATCGTAAGAAATATCCGATCAGCATGTCCGATCTGATCTATGAGAGATCAGTTCCCTTCTGCGTACCCCCGTGATCCGGAGCCCTTCTTCTCCCTTGTCCTCTCCACCTGGTTTGAAAACTTCAAAAAAAGTCCGGAATACCAGTCAGTCGGGAAAGACGGCAATAGTTATGCAGAAGAGATTATCACTGATCTGACCGGATTCATGCTCTATTACCATGATACCGCCCCCATGCAGTGGACTGAAGACCTAATCGAACACTGCCTGATGACCGACTACCCCCGAAGTCTCTTCCGGGACGATGGAAACGTCTTTTTTATTCCAATCGTCCTTTCATCGTTCTTCAGGTTCCTGGGAAGAACTGGGACACTTCCCCATGGAGCCCATATTGCGAACCGGATTGAAGCGATGAGTGACGACTTTCACGACCAGATGGATGATGTCGATCTCTATAGCATGAGAAAATCCCTCTTCATCGCTGCCGAAGAGGACGGGATCGATCCTGGAGATTATGAAGCCGTCCTCGGATACCTGAGTGATACCGGTGACCGCGAGATGGCAGGGGAAGATCCGGAGGTAACCGAGGAGATGTATTCTTTCATCTCAACCTGGCTGGTCCCGTTCTCTGACTCACGGGAGGCAGCGGGAATCGCAGACGTGACAGGAAGTGACGTGATCGACATTGTCACCATCATGGCCTCATTCCTGATCAAAGACGGAAAGTATCCTGACAGATGGAATCCGGGTCTCCTGGCAGAATTCATCACCGATTTCATGTTCAACTTCCCGATGAGGAGGAAGAAGAAAGAATTCATCGTTCCGGTACTTCATGCATTCTTCTCGTACCTGGGAGAAGAGAAACTCCTCCCGAAAGGACAGGAGATAGCAGATACCATCTCGGGCCTGGATGAGAAGGTGCCTTGTGAATCAGAAGACGAATACCTGGGGGCAGCCGCCGAGATCGTGATGAAACATCTGATGAGAGAAGGGATCATGTTTGATGACAAGGAGAGAGTGCAGAAGTATTTCGATAATAACCTGGAAGAGATCCTCACTGACATGATCAAAGCCGGTGACCCGGCCCTTCTCAATGAACTGGGAAAAGCGTTCCTTGGAGGAGAAGTATCAGGGGACGGGCATGAATCCCGGACACCTGATCTCACCGAACTCTCGCCAGCCCAGAGAAGGTGGTACGACATGATCACTGACATGACCGATTCGTTCTGTCATGAACGGCTTGACAGCGAATATGCAGTCATCTGCCAGACCGTGGCCTGCCGGCTGGCATACATGGATGACGAACAGGTCAGAAGGGGAAAGCCAGCCATCTGGGCCGCAGGAATCATTCAGGCTGTCGGACAGATGAATTTCCTCTCTGACCCCACTTTTGAACCCTTCCAGACGGCAGAGGATATCTGCCTGTATTTTGGGACAAAAAAGAGTACCACTTCCCAGAAGGCAAAACTGATCCGCGATGAGACAGGGATGAATGATCTCTGGGACCCTGAGTTCTCAACAGAATATATGCTGATCCAGAATCCGTTTAATAAGCTCCGGCTCTTCTGAATCTGCCAGGAAAAAAAGGAGATAACCAATCAGGGGGATCCCCCCTGGTCAGTTCTGATACTCTCCCTGACCGAGAGGTTCCCGCTGGCTCGGGTTCTTCCTGATACCGTTCCGTAGCCCCTGATTCGGTGATGCAGGTCAATCATTCCTACCCCGTCCACGGCGATCTGCTGTTCCCCAGGATGAAGATTAATCATCTGCGAGAAATTCGCATGTCTGAGGATACCTGCTGCTCCGGTAGTCAACCCGGACTCAGTACCCGTTAGATTTGAGAATACACAGGCAACCGGGCGATCATCACGACCCGGGCTTTTGATCGACGCATACCCTCCGATCAGAAGCGGACCTTCTGACCGGGCAGTCAGGGAGGAATACGGCGATGTCCCGGAACCCATCTCCCTGAAAAACCCCGAGGGACCGGTCCCAAGGATGGTACCGGTGATGATTGCATCGTCTGCAATCATCGAAGACCGGCTCATCACTGACCCGTCTGATATGGCCGAGGTGGAGACGAGGTCTGCACCGGCCTCAAATACCGCTCCGCCGGTGATGATCCCGACAGCGGTCCAGACAAGGAGGAGGGCCTGCCAGGACTCTCTTCCCCGGGTGAACAGGGATTGTGCGGCGTTATGCCAGGATGGCGACGCCGTCTGCCCAGGTCTCAAGGCTCGTCCTGATAGAATCAGCCTCAAAGGAGGAGAGCCGGATCTTCTCGCGGGTCAGGGTGACGAGGTAGACCTCGCCGTTCGGGTCATGGCACCGGAGGGTGCAGCTGAACTTGTCCTCCGAACTGTCATGGGACGGGCTGCCTCCCATCGCGGACCGGAGCGTGGCATCAGCAAGGATGGTGATGATGTCAGTGTTAAACGCTGCCTGGGTCGGTGCTTTGACTGAGATCTGCCCGATAGTCTTTGCAAGGGCATCCTCGTACACGATCCGGCCGGAGTAGTACTCCTTTGTCTTCGTGACCGGGGCAAGGGTCTGGCCTGCTGACTCATAGCTGGTACATCCCCAGGGGTTGGTGGTGATGATATCCTGCACGAGGGTCGTGAAGGTGGTGAGATCTGCGATCGGTGCGGAAAGAACGCGTTCTGCGGTCTTTGTCGTGGTGGTGTTTACAAAGT
>CAZXRT010000295.1:0-3442 GCA_964642535.1 uncultured Methanospirillum sp. | reverse complement strand
CACGTCGTATTAATAAAGGAATTTTCGAGGGGTATCCTTGCGCGAGGTCACCAGTAGTTATAATGCAAAAGAGATCGAGTCAGCAGTCCGTTCATTCTGGAATGCCGAATCGGTCTACCGCCGGGTGAAGGAACAGAACAAGGGATCAAAACCCTGGTTCTTCGTTGACGGACCACCATATACGACCGGACATATCCACTTAGGAACTGCCTGGAACAAGATCCTCAAAGACAGCATTCTCCGCTTCCAGCGGATGCAGGGCCTTGATGTCATCGATCGAGCCGGGTATGACATGCATGGTCTTCCGATTGAAGTCAGGGTAGAGCACGAACTTGGATTTGAGAACAAGAAGGACATTGAGGCGTATGGGATCGGCGCATTCATCGAACGATGCAAACAGTTCGCCCTCTCACACAAGGATATCATGTCCGAACAGTTCAAGGCTCTTGGTATCTGGATGGATTTTGAGAATCCATACCAGACCATCACCCCGGACTACATCGAAGCTGCCTGGTGGGCACTGAAAAAGGCCCACGAGAAAGGACTTCTTGAGCGTGGGCACCGGGTCGTGAACTGGTGTCCCCGATGTGAGACTGCTATCGCAGATTCAGAAGTGGAATACTGGGATGAAGAAGACCCCTCACTCTTTGTCAAGTTCCCGATATCAGGAAAAGAAGACGAATTTCTGGTTATCTGGACCACGACTCCCTGGACTCTCCCTGCCAATGTTGCGGTTGCGGTTGACAAGGATTTCATCTACGCAAAAGTTGCAGCGGTTCGCGACGGGAAGACAGAATACCTCTGGATTGCGGAAAACCTTGCTGAAGATGTCCTGAAAAAAGGAAAATACCAGGACTTTTCCATCCTTGAGAAGAAAACCGGTCATGAACTGGCAGGAACCCGGTACTCATCTCCCCTCGCAGAACTGGTGCCAAGGCAGAAAGAGATCGATCACCGGGTGGTCATCGCCGGATTTGTCGAGATGGACAACACCGGCATGGTCCATATTGCCCCAGGACATGGATGGGATGATTATCTTCTTGGTATGCAGGAAGGTCTTGATGTCTTCTGTCCGGTTGACGGGGCCGGGATCTATACAGATGAAGGTGGTGCATTTGCCGGCCAGTTCGTAAAAGATGCAAATGAAAAGATTCTCGAAGCACTCGGGAGTTATCTCCTTGCAAGAAAGAGGATTGTTCACCGCTATGGTCACTGCTGGAGGTGCAAGACTCCCATCATTTACCGGGCTACCGAGCAGTGGTTCATCTCCATCCCCAGGATCAAGGAGCAGATGCTGGGAGGGATCAAGGCCACAACCTGGTACCCGGAGTGGGCAGGAAGCGCACGGTTCCATGACTTTGTATCAGACGCTCGTGACTGGTGTATCTCCCGGCAGCGGTACTGGGGAATCCCGATTCCGGTCTGGCAGTGTTCATCATGTGCCAGGCAGATGGTCTTTGGCACCCTTGCTGAACTGAATGCAGCTGCCAACTCGGATCTGAAGGATCCCCACCGGCCATACGTGGATGATATCATCATCCCCTGTACCTGTGGCGGGGAGATGAAACGGGTGGAGGATATCTTTGATGTCTGGTTCGATTCCGCGATGGCTTCCTGGGCAACACTCGGCTTCCCGGGAAAAACTGACACCTACGAGCAGCTCTGGCCTGCTGATTTCATCACCGAAGGACAGGATCAGACGAGAGGGTGGTTCTACTCCCAGCTCGGAGCATCAACGATTGCCTTTAACCGGTCACCGTACAAGAGCGTGCTGATGCACGGATTTGCTCTCGATTCTGAAGGCAGGAAGATGAGCAAAAGTCTCGGAAACGTGGTCAGTCCTGAAGAGGTCGTGGAAAAGTTTGGCGTTGACGTGCTCAGGCTGTACATCCTCTCGTCGAATGCACCCTGGGAGGATCTGAAGTTCAACTGGGAGAGCGTATCCACGGTGAACCGGACCATAAACATCCTCTGGAACGTGTACCGGTTCCCTCTTCCCTACATGATTCTTGATGACTTCACCCCCGCATCTGCAGACGGGAAGTGGAATCATGACTTCATTGTCAGGTCCCTTCGGGAAATGCCGGACGAGGACCGGTGGATCATCTCGCGGATCAACAGTGTTGCCAGGCAGGTGACAAGCGAAATGAAGGAGTACAACCTTCATCGCCTGACCCGGGCTCTCCTGAATTTCATCCTCGAAGACCTGTCACGCTGGTATGTCCAGATCGTCAGGGCACGGATGTGGCAGGAAGAGGAGTCTGTTGACAAAAGATATGCGTATGAGACGATCTTCTACTGCATGAGGATCCTCTGTCAGCTGCTGGCGCCGTATGCCCCGCATATTGCAGAAGAGATGTATGGCAATCTGCGGCTTTCCCGGGATCCCGAATCGGTTCACATGGTTCCCTGGTATGAAGGAGAGGAACGGCTCATCGATACCGCCCTTGAAACCCGGATGGGACTGATCCGTTCGTTTGATGAGGCAGTTGCGAACGCCCGGCAGGCAGGAAAACGGAAATTGCGCTGGCCGGTGGGAACAGTCACCGTAGCCGCAAAGAGCGCTACCGTTGGTGAGGCATTCACAGCCATGAACGATCTTGCCTGTCAGCGTGCAAATGCCCGGGAAATAAAGGTTATTAACGGGCCGTACGATAAGATCCTCTGGAAAGCCGAGCCGGTTATGAAAAAGGTCGGACCATCGTTTGGAAAGATCGGCCCGCAGGTGAAGGCATTGATCGAATCTGCAGATGGAACGGAGATGCGGAGCAGGATTGCTGAGAGCGGCGAGTATGTCCTTGCCGGCCCGGAGGGAGATATCAGGATCACCTCTGAGCATGTGATGTTTTCAGAAATTATGCCTGAAAATATCTTCTCTGCAGAGATGACCGATGCAACGGTCTTCATAGATGTCACCCTGACTGCTGACCTGAGGGATACACCCGCGAGCTGATCCGCAGGATCCAGGAGATGCGCAAACAGCTCAACCTGAATGTCGAAGAGATGATCATCATTGATGCCATCATCCAGGACCCGCACCTCTCCAGCCTTCTCACGAAATCCTGGCAGGAACTGATCTGCAAAGAGGTCAGGGCATCAGAACTGACGATTCACCAGACCGACTCTGTACGTGATGCAGGAAAGTTATGGCAGCTGGACCGGGACTGGGATATTGAAGGGATCGCGGTTACCATAGGCATATCGGTTGCCTGAAAAATCCTGCCTTTTTTTTACAAACCCGGAGTGCCCGGTTTTTTACAACGATAACCGGAAAAAATGAAATTGAATCCTTTCTTATCAGAGAGTAACCTCGAAGTATGCATCACGGGTTGTCGTGACATATGCTTCAACCGTCTGGTTTGAGTACCCTTTCTTTGAGATTGTCACATTATGGGATCCCTCGGCAAGCCCGGAGATCCGCTTGTATGAGACCCCGTAATAC
>CAZXRT010000294.1:0-3450 GCA_964642535.1 uncultured Methanospirillum sp. | reverse complement strand
CCGGATGAAAAACGTGTGGATTGTGTGACATGCAGCAGGATGACATCAGTTACTGACGGAAATCCGGTGATGCAGTCAAGAGCACGCCTGGCATGATCAGAGAAGTCTGTCGGAAAGAGGATACGATGAAACATGGATACCTGCCCCGATGACAGCCTGATACCCCCAGCCTGACGCGGAGATGAGAAATTCCGCCATGCTGCATAATTCATCAGATATCAGACAGTAAGGTGAATATCAGGATGAATGCTATTAAACGTTATGATCAGGGGCGGAGGGCTGGTCGCTTATCTATTACGATCTGAGGAGAAAAATAAGGAGGGGGTTCAGGACATCCATCCGGCATAATGGATAAACGCTCCTGCAAGGAGGACAATAACCGGGAGTGCCAGGTGGATGGTAACCGCAGTAACCTGAAGACCCTGCAGAAATGCAGCGTCCATTGGAGCAGTGTTTTTCATCTGCATGTATAGTATGTTTTACACTACCGGTTAAGTGGTTTCCTCTCTTCAGAGTGAAATTCTGGGCTCGATTGACAGGAAAGATATTATAATCACGGGAATTGAGATCCTTAAGACCATGAAACCATCCCTGATCCCGGCCCGGGCCTGTGCCGGGTTTTTCATTTTATAGAAATACAACGAACCGGTAAGTAGTACTCATTAAACACATGAAAAAAACCAGAGGAGAGCCCGGATACTGCAGACTGTATAACGAATCATGTATCACCGGGGCCCGGCGGCTGATCACCGATGATTCTATCGACCTGATCATCACCGATCCCCCGTACGGAATCGGTGGCGATACCCTGCACAAGCACTACAACCGTGATGAACAGCACGTGGTGGACGGGTATGTCGAGATTCCGGAGGAGGATTACGGATCGTTCTCCATCTCCTGGGTAGCAGAGGCTGAGCGAGTCCTCCGGCCGGGTGGATCGATGTACATCGTCTCCGGGTACTCAAACCTCTATCATATCCTCCATGCTCTTCGTCAGACATCACTGACTGAGGTAAACCATATCATCTGGAAGTATAATTTCGGGGTCTGGACGAGCAGGAAATACATCTCGTCCCATTATCACATCCTCTACTACGAAAAGCCGGGGGGGCGGAGGACGTTTCACCTGGAGAGCAGGTGTGGAGCCAGCGAAAGGGACGAAAACGGCGGGTCGCTCAATTACCAGGACCGCGAGGATGTCTGGATCATCAGCCGGGAGTACAAGCCCGGCCAGGTGAAGAACAAGAACGAACTTCCCACCCGTCTTCTGGTAAAAATGATCCAGTACTCGAGCAGTGAAGGTGATACCGTCTGTGATCTCTTCCTTGGCGGGGGTTCAACGGCACGGGTTGCGATCGGACTGAACCGGCGGGCGGTCGGGTTTGAGATATCCCCTTCTATATTTGCGGTCCGGGCACCGGAACTGGAGATGCTCACCCCCGGGTTTCTCCTGCCTGAACTGAGAATGCCGGCACGAACACCTGTCAGGAATCAGCGGGAAAGATGGACGGACGAGATGCGATCAGACCTGCTCAGGCGGTACCGGCTTCTCCGGGAGGAAGGGCTGATGAAAGGTGAGATTGTCACCCGCCTGATGGAAGATCTGGGCAGGGGCAGGTGGGCAGTCATCAAGGCTCTCAGGCAGGCGGAGGAACAGGAGAGAGACGGGGGATTCACACCCGGTGAAGAGTAAAACTGCCGTTTTTCGACCAGTAATAAAGTCAGGGAGCCCTGATGGTGCAGGAATTGGAAGGATCCGGATGTCTGATGAAACCCTTCTTCCTATTTGATCCAGGCATTTATTCGAAGGTCCGGGTTTGTCTGCGAGGCAAACCATTATTGCCGATGCAGGCGAGATTCAGGATTATTCTTTTTGTTCATATGCAGGGGGGTGAGTGTGCGGGTGACAAAACCCGGTGAAGGGCAGGATCCAGATGACGAAGTCAGGATGCTCCGAAAACAGGTCAGTGATCTCACTGCCCGAAACAGGAAACTTGAGCAGAACCTATCTGATCTTTCACATACGCATGATGCAGTACTTCGCAGCCTTGATCATGCACCTGCAGGCATTTTTACCCTGAATGCTGACGGGATGATCGAATCCGTGAATCAGACCGGTGCAGGCATGCTGGGAAAAAACCCGAAGCGAATGGTGCACACCCCATTCAGATCCGTTGTTCTTCCCGCTGATCGCGAACGGTGGGATGGTTTTTTCCAGACACTGGAAAGAGAGCGGGAATCCGGAACGATTGAGATCACCCTCACCCGTAGCAGGGGAGGCGATTTTCATGCATTCGTCAGGGGATCCCTTTCAAAAAGCGAGGGAGAGGGCCCGCGAATTGTCCTTATCACCAGTGATATAACACCCTATCTCCAGGAACTGGACAGACTACGCCAGAGCGGGGAGAGATTTCGTGACCTGATCACCACCACAGCAGATATTGTCTGGGAGACCGATGAGAAAGCCAGGTTCACGTACATCAGTCCCCAGGTTGAGGATATTCTCGGGTACCGGCAGGAAGACCTTATCGGGAGGGTGGTCTTCGATTTCCTGGCGCCGGATTCTGTCGAAGGAAACCGTGAGGCGTTTCGGGAAGCAGTGCGGGAAAACCGCAGGATCATGGGTCATGATTCAGAATGGATGCACCAGAGCGGCACTATCGTCATCCTGGAGAGCCGTGCCATCCCGAAAATCAGACCTGACGGAACCCTTGCAGGATTCAGGGGGATAGACCGCGATATCACGCAGCGGAAAAGAGTCGAGGAAGCCCTGCTTGAGAGCGAGGAGCGGTTTCGGATCCTGCTCCAGGATATCCCCTCCGTTGCCGTGCAGGGATACCGGATGGACGGCACTACCCATTACTGGAACCGTGCATCAGAGATCCTGTACGGGTATTCGCAGGAGGAGGCGATCGGAAAGAACCTTGTCGATCTGATCATCCCGCCTGAGATGAAGGATGACGTCAGGGAGGCGATTGCATTCATGTCCTCGACCGGACAACCGATTCCGGCATCAGAGCTCCTGCTCATGCGAAAGGATGGATCCCGGGTTCCGGTCTTCTCCAGCCACGGCCTGATCACCCGGAGAGACGGGTCGCAGGAACTCTTCTGTATCGACATCGATCTGACCGGGCAGAAGCAGGCGACCCAGGCATTACATGAGACAAACCAGAAACTACGGTTTCTTACCGGGCTGACCCGGCATGATATCTTCAACCAGCTCGCCGCCGTGCAGCGGTTCCACTCTCTTGCCATCGAAGAGCATGACATGGCGACAAAGAACCGGTATATCACGTATGCAACCCAGGCTGCGGACCGGATTGAGTCGATCATCGGATTCACCCGCGATTATGAGACCTTCGGAACCTTCTCCAGCGGATGGCAGAAGGTTTCAGGAATCATCGACTCGGCACAGAACGAGGTTCCTCTTGGCGGTGTTCTCGTAGAAAA
>CAZXRT010000293.1:0-3458 GCA_964642535.1 uncultured Methanospirillum sp. | reverse complement strand
CACCAGACTGTTCAGGTTCTCGCCATGATCCTTGATGGGGAGGAAGTCAAGAATTTTACCTATCGCCTCAAAGGAACACCCTGTGACAATGTAGCACAGAAGGGATTCTGTTATTATCCTGATGATGCAATCAGGCTCTTCCCGGAGAGTAAGGATCTACAGGAATTACATATCAGGGCATATATCGGAACACCCCTGAAAAACTCCCAGGGAGAAGTAATCGGGGTTTTATGTGCACTCTTCAGAAATCCTCTCCGCATTGCATTTTCAGTTGAGGAGTTCTTCTCGATCGTCGCAGTGAAAGCAGGAATCGAAATTGAACGGTTTCGAATCGAACAGGAACTTACAGAAAACCGGCAGATCCTGGCGAGAGCCATGGAACTGACCAACCTGGCAACCTGGGAAAGGGATCTCACCTCTGGGGAGTTCATATTTAATGACCGTTTTTATGCTCAGTGTGGCACCACTGCTGAACGTGAAGGGGGATACCGGATAGAAAGTGACCGGTATATCAGGGAGTTTGTCCACCCCGATGACCAGAAAACCATTTCTGCAGTGATGCCACCACCAGGTTTTCTATCCAGCGATACCAATTCAGAACGTGAAATAGAGCACCGGATTATCAGACGGGATGGAGAAGTACGTGATATTCTTGTTAAGATCGGATTTTTGACTGATTCAAAAAAGACGGTTATCAAGAGACTCGGAGCGAACCTGGATATTACCGAACGAAAAAAGGCTGAAGAGGTTCTCCGGCGTGTAAACCGCCAGTTAAATCTCTTAACAAGCATAACCAGGCATGATATTCTTAATAGCATCACGATAATTTACAACTACCTTGATCTCACAGAAACGGATTATTCTGATCAGACTCTTTCCAAATATGTCAAGAGTATGAAGAAGGCTACCAACGAGATACAGTCACAGATCGAATTTACCCAGGTATACGAGAAACTGGGATCTCATAAACCAAACTGGATTCCGCTGAAATCTGTTATGCCTTATGCCTCCCTACCTTCTGATATTACTTTTACGGTAGATACCGCTGGAATAGAAATCTATGCGGATCCTATGCTGGATAAGGTGTTCTTTAATCTTCTGGATAATTCAGTCAGACATGGACAACGGGTGACAAGGATCCGGGTATCTGTTCACGAATCAGATGATATGCTAAAAGTATTATGGGAGGACAATGGTATCGGAATCCCTCAAAACGAGAAATCCCGAATTTTTTTCCGAGGTTTCGGGAAAAACACAGGATTCGGAATGTTTCTTGTCCAGGAAATTCTTTCTCTCACTGATATCACGATCCAGGAAACCGGAATCGAAGGAGAAGGGATTCGATTCGAGATCCTGGTTCCAAAAGGATCCTGGAGGAGTGAGTAAGAGATGGTGCAATATACCCGCATAACGCAGCACTATATCTGTAGTGCCCCGATGATCATTAGTGATAGGGTGATGTAGACTAAACTAGAACCAAGATCGGCAGAAACCTTCTACTGGCAGACGGTAAGGATGATCAGGGTTCTAATCCCGTTAAAAAAATGAGAGATTGGCCAATCTACTCCTAGCATTACAGAAACGAGCACGGGGACACCAAACATGGCACACAGGTGCTGCAGGCTGAGTGGGACCAAGTGGAAACAGGCGAGATGGGATTGGATCTCATACCATACCAGATGAAAAGTTCAATGTTTTTGTATCTGTTCACATGAAATCTCCTACAACAGAGAGAGACTATCAGTAGTCGAAAAATAGAAGGATTTTCGATAACTCAGTATGTTTTTCAAGGAATCTGACCGGAGATTGATCTCATGGCAGAACCAGAACTTCGCCACCGGCAGTGCTCAGGGTGCAATCTCCCGCCATCTGCCCGCCGGCACGGTCATCTCAAACCTGACCCCTTCCCCATAGACCCCGCATTCCCGGATCGTGATATGGGTCAGCTCCAGGATCTCCCTGATCAAAAACAGACCCATCCCGGTGTTCTTTCCATGCCCTTTCTTGAAGATCAGCTCTTTTTCCTTCTCTTCAACCCCTCCGCCGTTATCTGAGTACGAGATAACCAGCTGGTCTGCCTCCCTGACAGAATCGATAGTAATAGCGGTCACATTCTCTCCATGCCGCCGGGAGTTTTCGACAAGGTTGTACATCACCTTCTCGAGCATCGGATCCACATAGATCTCGGCAGATAGTCCCCGGACCTCAAGATCAATCCCGGTCAGAACTGACTGGACAGACCTTCGCCTCATCACTTCAGCGACCTGTTGCCATACCGGTTTTTTCACCCCCAATTCCTGGTATTCCCGGGTAAACTCGATCAGGTGCTGAATATCCTTCCCGGCGGTAAACATCGCCCGCAGTTTCTTCTCCTGCTTCTCATCTTTTACGTCTTCAAGTAACATCTCGCTGTATGCAGTGACGACCATCACCCGGTTGAGGATATCATGCCGGGTGATACTGCTCAGGATATTCAGTTTCTCCTGGGCAACCCGTATCGCGTTGTATGCACCCTCGAGATCCTGTTCAACTCTCTTCCTCTGGGTGATATCATACACGTTGATGAGGATACCGGAGATCTCCCCGGTGGTGCTGATGACCGGGCTGTAGACTCTCGATAGCCAGAACTTCTCCCCTGACCGTTCGTTGGTATACTCAATATCAGATAACTGAACAATCTCCCCATTCAGAGCACTCTGAAGATACCGGTTCCGGGTCTCCAGGCTGATCGAAGGGAAGAGATAAGGTAACTTTTTCCCCTTCGTTTCATCCGGAGAAATACCGAAGATCCGCTCCATCTCCGAATTCCATAACCGTACCGAAAAATCTGGACCCAGTTCAACAATACCAACATGGGCTGACCGCACGATCTCGTTGATGAACTGCTCACGTTCCAGGATTTCCTGCTGGCTTTTGAATAGTTCATGGTTTGATGCCTGGAGTTCCTGGGAGATGGCGTGGAGCTCTTCGTTATTGTCACGCAGTTCATTATTGGCTCCTTCAAGGGCAGCCTGTATCGTCTTTATCTCCTTCCAGGAGCGGGAGTTTCGGATTGCAAGGCCGAGAGAGCGGGCAATGGAGAGAGCCAGATTGAGATATTCCCTGACCCTTTCAGGAATGGAAACCCCGAACACACCGAGGATGCCCACTGTCTCCTGTTTGTACAGAACCTCAACGATAAAACCGTCTGCTTCAGAGGTGAGGGTATATTCTGAGCCCAAAACAGCGAGAAGCTCGTCTTTTTTCTGTCCTTCATCCTGACATGAAGGGAAGAGTTTTCCCGGACCCTCCGGAAGAACGGGAAGATACAGAACCCTGTGGGGAGCAAACAACGCCTCGCAGGTCATGATGATCCGAACGATCACCTCTTCCTCCTCGCTCACCCGTGCGATGTCGCTGAGAAGCGTCATCACCGCCATCTGCCGGGCCTGGGATTCAAGGGCTGCGCTCAGTTCCTG
>CAZXRT010000292.1:0-3467 GCA_964642535.1 uncultured Methanospirillum sp. | reverse complement strand
GTCTTCGTATGTTACCTCATAACCCGCCTGAAGAAACAGAGACTCGTAATCACCTGGCATGAGTTCTGGGGGAAGTACTGGTTTGTATACCTGGGCCTTTTGGGGTGCATCGGGTATGGAATTGAGAAACTCGCCCTCCGGTGCAGTACCCGGGTAAACGCTATCTCCACCCTGACGGCAGAGCAGATGAAAAATGCCGGATTTCGATCAGGCATCGCAGTGATCCCCTGTGGCATGGATTTATCAGAGATTCAGTCTGCCGGCCGGTCAGACACAACCAGTGATCTGATCTATGTCGGGAGGTTTATCCCTGAAAAGCATCCTGAACTCGTGGTTGAAGCCATACACCTGTTATCTGATGAGTATCCTGATCTCCGATGTCTGATGATCGGAGACGGTCCCGGTCTCGGTCAGGTCAGTGACCGTATCAGGTCATACGGACTCTCTGATCGTGTGAAATGCCTTGGATTTGTGGAGAATCATGCCACCGTGGTATCACTCATGAAGGGATCAAAGGTCTGTGTTCTTCCCAGTGAGCGGGAAGGATTCGGGATTGCAGCTCTGGAGAGCCTGGCCTGTGGTCTCTCGCTGGTGACGGTTCTCCACCCCCGCAATGCAGCTGCAGCCCATGTTATGGAAGGACGGGGATATGGTGCAGAACTGGATGCAGGTGATATTGCGCGTGGCATCAGCCAGTGTCTGAAAAAAGGTCAGGATACAAAGAAAGCTCAGGATTATGTCGCAGTCCATGACTGGGATCTGATTACCGGGCAGATTTTCTCCTTTTACCAGAATGTGATGAAGAGTGAATAGAGGCAGAATGCCGGCCCTGAGTGGTGAACAGGAGCCCTTTATCTGGTGAATCGGATCTTTACTAATGGCAGCAGAGTCATTTACCCTCGGTGGTAAGACATATGAAGGTCATGTCATCCCTATCGGGCCGGTAAATCTTGTATTTGCACGTGCAGAGAACGGACTTGTGGGGTGTGGTGCGATCGATGTCATCGCCCTCGAAAAATTTCAGATCGCAGCAGCAAAAGTCCGTCCGGTGTCCACCCCGTCGGTCAGCACCATCGATGAGCTTCTCACCGGAGAGATCGTTGCCGTGAACCAGTTTGCTCAAAAGACGGGAATTACAATCGGGATGAGTGGCAAGGATGCCCTCATCCGGCTCTCGTAATTTTTATACCGGGCTTGCGACAAGGATTCGCCATTCGGTCCCGTGCAGGTTGACCGTATTCCAGTTGGCATTTCTGGCCTTCGGGCTGTCCCGGTCAGGCCTCCATAGTTCATAGGTGACCTGGCCCTCTTTTTCTGTCATCATCGCAGTTTTGACATCACGGAAGGTGGGAAATTCTGTCATGAAGTTTTCCGGCGGGACCTTTTGGAGTTCGGTTGGATGTGAGGTATACAGAACGGTCCCGTCACCCTGCATGATGAGGGCCAGATTGTCAGTCCCGTTGATCAGCGGCCGGATCTCTGCTTCTCCGAGAGACCAGGGGATGATGAGGGCAGCGGCAGATCCGATGAGATCGTCCACCAGTGTCGGTCGCGAAATGAGAACTCCTTCGTCCACGTCTGAAATATCCCGTATCAACCCCATCTTCGGCTTGATATACCTGATTGAGTCCTGGACTGCCGGATCCAGGGCCAGTGATTCATTCAGCGTTCCGGTGATGATGGATGGGTTGACTACTGCCGACGTGTTCTCTCCACAGATGAGGATCACTCCTGCAAATCCCGGCCTGTTGATCTCATCCCTGGAAACAACCGCTTCCGGCGTATTATCTGCCCCGGACTCACCAAATTTTTGTGCCATCACTGACAGGTTCCTGTCGATGCTATTGAGCGAGGTCTGGATGGTTGTGCTCACGGGCTCAAGAAAATCCGGCTCTGACTGATCAGGTGCGTCCTCTGCGCAGGCCGGGCCAATAAGCAGGATGACAAGCAGAAAAAGCACCCCCATGCAGGTAATTTTGGATGGATTATGCATGCATTAGCATTTTGTGGGATTCTATCTATCTTTTGCGCCTCCCTGTCAACCGGTATGAGGCATCGTATACACCATCAGCATGAACCAGGGCACCGGAACAGACCGAAGATCATATATCTCCCTGCTGATGAAAAACATCGTATGTATACGAAAATCCTGACCGGCGTTGATGGATCATCTGAGAGCATGCGTGCCCTGCGGGAGACCATTGGCCTTGCAAAAAAGCTCAATGCAACGGTAGATGTGCTTTTTGTCATCCCTCCACAGATATACACCCAGTTTGCCGAGCGTGATGTTGTGGTCAGGCAGGATGACGGACAGGATCACCGGATCAGCCTGCTTCAGAAGGAAGAGAATGATCTGGCTGATATGATCCGTTCTGTTGCGGCAGAAGAGGGATACGATGTAGCCATTCATACCCGTGTCGGGGATGCGGTCGAAGGTCTCGTGGAGTTCAGTGCATCGAATAATAGCGATCTCATTGTGGTGGGTTCAAGCGGGAAAGGCATGGCTGACCGGCTCATCCTTGGGAGTGTGAGTACCGGGGTTGTTCACCAGAGCCGGGTTCCGGTCCTGGTAATTAAGCCGAAAAAATAAAAGAGAAGAGATCAGGTCCTGTTATCGTAAATATCACAATTTATTTTTGCAATGAATACACCCCATACCGGGGCCAGGACCAGGCCGGCGATCATGCCGAGCGGGGGAACCATATTGAATCCCATGATGATGAGGAAGAGGATCATCGAGAAGATCCAGACAACGATCCACATCGCAATATACATCCCCCAGCCGATGCCTGAACTGATGCGGTTTACGATTGCCCCGACTGCAAAAGCATCGGAGACTTTTCCTGATCGGGAGAAGTGGACAAATGCCATGTACATAATCAGAGTAATGACGGCAAAGACAAGTCCCGCAACTAAAAGCCCGATGCTTCCGAGAAATAGCCCGAGAATTTCATCAATGCGGCCCTTGTTCATAATCCCGGCAATGACCGGTGCAAGGCTCATTACGCCGAGGACCAGCCCGACAATGATCGCCGGAATCATATACAATATTGCAACAATGTTGAGTTTCCATCCGTCAACAAAGAGGCGCTTGTAATCTTCAATTTCCGGGGCCTGCTTTGCAGGGGAACCATATACTCTGACGAGGTATCCGTTGAATAACGGAATGATGCTCATGGAAATACCCTGGATTGCCATCAGAACGATGAGGATAATCCAGCGCTGCCATTTCTCAACCAGTCCTTCTTTTACATACTCGGATCCACCAGATAAAATTGCAGAAACTGATGCCATGTCTGCCTCCTGTACATCATACTCATGAGCATACATCTAATCAAGATATCGAAATGTGCCGGGAGAAATGCAGTTCTGCCCGCTATCGGGATGATTGAAAAAAAGTGGCGGTGCTATTCTGATATCATGAATGCCTGGATCAGGTAGTCGTATCGTAAAAGAAGTTGCAGGTG